>NZ_BAFB01000115.1 GCF_000248075.1 Gordonia otitidis NBRC 100426
GGGCTTACAATCACCGCATGCGTATCGAACGACGACGCACCGCGCGTGATCGGAGTCAGGGCTCCCCGGTACGCATCCCTGAGCCCCGCGTGTCCGACATGCGGCTTTCCGCCGTTCGGGCAGCACGACGAGCGCGACGAGACCGTCGCGGACGAGGACTGCGTTCGCCGCTCCTGCCGCAGGGAGTACCCGCGTGGCGGAGCAAATCAGATGATTTCGACGCCGTGGCGCTCGAGGCCTTCGCCGAGATCGACACACACTGGCACGATCAACTGGCCGGACTCGACATCGCCGTCGACGAGATCCCGCGGCTGCTGCCCCGCGACCCCGACACCGTGCAATGGCCCGACGAGGTGACCGCGGACGGAGCCGTTCCACTGGCCAGACTGATGCCCGCGGGCGTCGACGTCCACGGGGCGCCCACCCGAGCGCAGATCATCCTCTTCCGTCGCCCACTGGAGAGTAGAGCCAAACGGGGTGAGGAGTTACTCGACCTCGTACACGAGGTCCTGGTACAACAAGTCGCAACTCACCTGGGCCTCGACGAGGAGACCATCGACCGGGGACCGGAGTAGAAGCGCAGCCGAACACGACCGCGGAGCCGAATACAACCTTGCCCGGACCGCGTCGGATCAGATGATGCCGCGCTTGAGGCGACGGCGCTCGCGCTCAGACAATCCACCCCAGATACCGAAGCGCTCGTCGTTGTGCAGGGCGTACTCGAGGCATTCTGCTTTCACCTCGCAGCCCTGGCAGATGCGCTTGGCCTCGCGCGTCGATCCACCCTTCTCCGGGAAGAAGGCCTCGGGATCGGTCTGCGCGCACAGCGCGCGGTCTTGCCACTGATCCTCGATGACGTCGAACAAGTCCTCGAAGTCGTTGGGCACCAAGGACAGATGTCGATGCTGCGAGATCTCGTCGCTCCCGGATGACACGTCAGGTGTTCCGATCATCGAAACATCAACGGGCCCAAGGGTTGTGAAGTTCGGATCCTCACTCACCGGGGACTGCATCTGGGAATGTCCGTGCGGTTCAAGGGGATTGCCGATCGCGTTGTCGAATGCCATCGTCGGCGCCTCCTGCCTGGGAAGTCGTTTTTCTCTGTCGTCAGAGCGGCGCGGCATCGGTGCCACACCGCCACTCATACCCGTACATTTCGATCTTCACCAAGTGTCCGGCGCGATCTGGCACCACCACGGTGTCGGACCAACCTTTCCGCATTCGAACAAGTGATCGAACTTCGTTGCTGTGCACCGATTCTCGATCTCGAACCAGAAATGACACTGATGTGATTAGACACGCCAGAGACCTGTTCGGTCAAGTTGAATCGAAATATTCCTTAATACCATCGACCGACAGGAACTCCCCGCGCGACACGAGTTGTGTTGCACGGACTCGTGAATGTCACATCGAACGCGAACAGCGAGCAGAGCGTCGTGGTCCATGGTATCGACTCGATCCGCACTCACTAGAGTGGGTCGTTGTGAAGGTGACGGTACTCGTCGGCGGTGTCGGCGGAGCACGCTTTTTGTCCGGGGTCCGCGAATTGCTCGGTCCGACGCCGTTCCCGGCTGTCGCGGCCGACGGGGAGTCGACCGACGGGAAGTCGGACGACAGGGGCCACGAGATCACCGCGGTGGTCAACGTCGGCGACGACGCGTGGATGCACGGCGTACGGATCTGTCCCGATCTCGACACCTGTATGTACACGCTCGGCGGCGGAATCGACCCCGAACGTAGTTGGGGTCGCGCAAACGAGACCTGGCATGCCAAGGAAGAGCTCGCTGCCTACGGGGCAGATCCCGACTGGTTCGGCCTGGGCGACCGCGACCTCGCGACCCATCTGATCCGCACGCAGATGCTCGACGCCGGATACCGGCTGTCGGACGTCACCGCGGCGCTCTGCCGCCGATGGCAGCCGGGAGTTCGGTTGTTGCCTGCAACCGACGAGCGCCACGAGACACACGTCGTGGTCTCCAAACCCGGTGGGCAAGAAGGTGAACGGGTAGCCATCCATTTCCAGGAGTGGTGGGTTCGTCATCGTGCGCAGATCCCGACCTTCGGATTCGCGCAGGTCGGCTCGGACGACACCGCGCCTGCACCCGGCGTCGCCGAGGCGATCGCGGAGGCGGACGTCGTTCTGCTCGCGCCGAGCAATCCGGTCGTCAGCATCGGCGCCATCGTCAGCGTTCCCGGAATTCGCAGCGCATTACGCACCACGTCGGCGCCGGTGGTCGGCATCTCCCCCGTCATCGACAACCGGCCACTCCGGGGCATGGCCGACGAGTGCCTGTCGGTCATCGGTGTCGAGTCCTCCGCGGAAGCCATCGCCGCGCACTACGGAGCCCGCAGCGGCAACGGCATCCTCGACGGCTGGCTCATCGCCGACGGCGACACCGCACACGTCGACGGAATCGCGATCGGGGCGGCTCCATTGCTGATGACCGACCCACAGGCCACCGCCGCGATGGTCCGGGACGCCTGCGCCCTCGTCGGGGTCGACGTCCCGGACGTACCACGGCAGGTGTCGAACGGCGGCGCCCGGTGACGGCCGACCACGCCCCGGCGAACGCGGAACGGCTCGTCGACGACCACCGGGCACCGGCCTCACTGGAGATCATCCCCATCCTCGGCCTGCCCGAGTTCGACACCGCCACCGACCTGGCGCCGGAGATCGTGCGCGCCGCGCCGTGGCTACGCGATGAGGACGTACTCGTCGTCACCAGCAAGGTCTTCTCCAAGACAGAGGGGCGGATGGTTGCGGCACCTGTCGACCCTGACGAGCGTGATGCGCTGCGCCGCAAGCTGATCGATGACGAATCAGTGCGCGTTCTGGCGCGAAAGAACCGCACACTCATCACCGAGAACAGGCTCGGCCTCGTCCAGGCCGCCGCTGGTGTCGACGGCTCCAACGTGCCGACGGATCAGATCGCGCTACTGCCCACCGACCCCGACGGAAGCGCCCGGAAGCTACGGGAGGCCATCACCCGCCTCACCGGCGTGCACGTCGCGGTCGTCGTGACCGACACCATGGGGCGTGCGTGGCGCACCGGGCAGACCGATGTCGCCATCGGCGCGTCCGGAATCGCCGTCACCCACCCCTACGAGGGTGGCCAGGACGCGTACGGGAATCCGTTGCTCGTCACCGATATCGCGGTCGCCGACGAGATCGCCTCGGCAGCCGACCTGGTGAAGGGCAAGCTCGACGGGGTCCCCGTCGCCGTGGTGCGGGGGCTCCGTGTACACGACGACGGGTCCTCGGCGGCCCACCTCGTCCGGCCCGCCGACGAGGACCTGTTCCGACTCGGCACCCAGGAGGCGATCGCGCAGGGCAGGGTCGAGGCGGTTCGCACCCGACGTTCCGTCCGGCACTTCTCCCCCGAGCCGGTAGACCCTGACGCG
Source organism: Gordonia otitidis NBRC 100426 (assembly GCF_000248075.1). Classification (GTDB taxonomy): domain Bacteria; phylum Actinomycetota; class Actinomycetes; order Mycobacteriales; family Mycobacteriaceae; genus Gordonia; species Gordonia otitidis. The sequence goes on from NZ_BAFB01000115.1 coordinate 3,403, forward strand.
CTCAGGGCGGCGATCGCCGACGCACTGACAGCCCCCGCACCCCACCACACACATCCGTTCCGTTTCGTCTGGGTGCGCTCAGAGGAACGTCGCCGCGCCCTTCTCGACGCCATGGCGGTCGCCTGGCGCGCCGACCTCACCGTCGACGCCAAGACCCCGGAGTCGATCGACAAGCGTGTGAGCCGCGGTCGGATACTGTACGACGCACCGGAACTGGTGATCCCCATGCTCACCGGCGACGGCGCGCACACGTATCCGGACTCGCGTCGCAACGCCGCCGAACGCACCATGTTCACCGTCGCCGCCGGTGGCGCCGTCGCCAGCCTGCTCGTCGCGCTGTCAGCGCGCGGCATGGGCAGTTGCTGGGTGGGATCGACGATCTTCGCGCCCGACGTCGTACATCGTGAGCTCGACGTCGACCCGTCATGGCAGCCGCTGGGTGCCGTCGCCGTCGGACACCCCGCCGAATCGCATCCGCTGCGCGAGCCCGCCCCGACCGACGAGTGGGTGATCGAACGATGAGCTCACAGTCCGTCCACGCGTCCGCCGTCGAGCTTCTGCGATCGTGGAACGCCTCAGAGCCGGAACAGGATTCGCTTCGTCATACCTACCTCGCGTTCCTCCACGCGCAGCCGGATGCGTGCCTGCGACGCAACGTCCCAGGCCATCTCACCGCGTCGACGATCGTGTTCGACGCCGCCTACACCCATGTCCTGCTGACGCTGCATCCGCGCGTGGGCAAGTGGATTCAGCTCGGCGGGCACTGCGAGGACACCGATGACTCGATCGGCGAAGCCGCACTGCGTGAGGCGCGCGAGGAGTCGGGCATCGACAACCTGGAGCTCGGCGGCCTGGCGCAACTGCACACCCACCCCATCACGTGCTCGCTCGGTGTGCCGACCCGGCATCTCGACGTCCGCTTCGCCGCTGTCGCGCCGCCGCAGGCTGGTGGCGGGCTCCCGCGCTTCGAGGTGAGCTCGGAATCCGATGACCTCCGGTGGTGGCCCGTGGACGATCTGCCGTCGGACGACGGCACCGAGATCCAGAGTCTCGTCGACGCAGCGCTGAGTCGCGGGCCGGACCGAACCACGTAGTCCGCGCAGAATCCTCGCCTCGGTGTCTTCCCCTGCTGTCTTCGCGCAGTGCGCGACGAATGGCGCGTGACGCGGCGGTCAGACGTGAGTGCCCTTACCGACGGTGACCACTTCACCGTTGCTCACCGCGAACCGCTCGCGGTCGGCGACAAGGTCGACACCGACCTGTTCACCGTCGGAGATCACGACGTTCTTGTCGAGAATCGCGTGGCGGACGACGGCACCCTTCCCGATCCGTACACCGGGCATCAACACGCTGCCCTCGACGATCGCGCCGTCCTCGATGTGCACATTCGCCGAGATCACCGACTGCGACACCGACCCGCCCGAGATGATGCTGCCGCCGCCGACGACCGAGTCCTGCGCCGACCCACCCTGCACGAACTTGGCAGGGGGCACGTTCAACGACTCGGCTCGGATCGGCCAGTTCCGGTTGTAGAGGTTGAACACCGGATGCACCGATACGAGATCCATGTGTGCGTCGTAGAACGCGTCTAGTGTCCCGACGTCGCGCCAGTAACCCTTGTCGCGTTCTGTGGCACCGGGAACCTCGTTGTCCTTGAAGTCGTAGACGTACGCGGTCTTCCGATCGACGAAACCGGGAATGATGTCGCCGCCCATGTCGTGGTCGGAGTCGGCGTCGGCCGCATCTTTGATGATCGCCTCGACGAGCGCATCTGTGGTGAACACGTAGTTGCCCATCGACGCGAAGGTCATGTCCGGATCGTCCGGGGTTCCGGGAGGATTGCTCGGCTTCTCCAGAAAACGCGTGATGTTCCCCGAGTCGTCGGAATCGATGACACCGAACGCCGATGCATCGGCGCGCGGGACCCGAATCCCCGCGACGGTCACCTCGGCACCCGACGCGATGTGCGCCTCGACCATCTGCGACGGATCCATCCGGTACACGTGATCGGCACCGAACACGACGATGTATTCGGGTTGCTCGTCGAAGATGAGGTTCAGCGACTGATAGATCGCATCCGCACTACCCGTGTACCACCGCGGCCCGAGACGCTGCTGCGCCGGCACCGGGGTGATGTACTCACCGTGAAATCCCGATGTCCACCAGGTTTGCGAGATGTGCCGGTCGAGCGAGTGGGACTTGTACTGGGTGAGCACGCAAATGCGTTCGTATCCGGCATTGACCAGATTCGACAGCACGAAATCGATCAGCCGGTACGCACCGCCGAACGGAACCGCCGGTTTCGCGCGGTCCTTCGTCAACGGGTACAGACGTTTTCCCTCGCCACCGGCGAGGACGATTCCGAGAACGTGCGGCTGCGATCTCACACCCCCCAACTTAACCGCCATCCACGAGCGAGGCCATACGAATCGCGCGTCCCCACCACGTGAATGGCGAAGTGGCACTCTTACAGCTAGCGTCAGGTGCCATGAGGGTGGCGATGATGACACGGGAGTATCCACCCGAGGTCTACGGCGGAGCCGGAGTCCACGTCACCGAACTGGTCCGGCACCTCCGAAGCCTGGTCACAGTCGATGTGCACTGTATGGGTGTCCCGCGCGACGACGCCTACGTCTACTCACCCGACCCCGCGCTCGTCGAGGCCAATCCGGCCTTGTCGATGCTCTCCACCGACCTCCGGATGGCACAGGGTGCCGCCGGTGCCGACATCGCGCACTCACACACCTGGTACACCGGTACCGCTGGACACCTCGCCGCACGCCTGTACGGAATCCCCCATGTGCTGACGGCCCACTCCCTCGAACCCCTACGGCCCTGGAAGGCCGAGCAACTCGGCGGGGGTTATCAGGTGTCGAGTTGGTCGGAGCGCAACGCCGTCGAGTACGCCGACGCCGTCATCGCAGTGAGCTCCGGTATGCGTGCCGATGTGGTCAACGCCTACCCGAGGTTGAACCCGGACCGAGTTCACGTCGTGCGCAACGGAATCGACACGACGATCTGGTATCCGGTCGACGAACCGTACAACCAGGAGTCGACGCTCGTACGACTCGGCGTGGATCCCTCGCGGCCCGTGGTCGCTTTCGTCGGACGCATCACCCGGCAGAAGGGCGTGGGACATCTCGTCGCCGCCGCTCACCGCTTCGATCCGGCGATCCAGCTGGTGCTGTGCGCCGGTGCTCCCGACACACCCGAGATCGGCGCCGAGACAGAGGCCGCCGTCGCCGAGTTGTCGGCGGCGCGCGACGGCGTGCACTGGGTGCGCGAGATGCTACCCCTACCCCGAATCCGCGAGATACTCACCGCAGCAGATGTTTTCGTGTGCCCGTCCGTGTACGAGCCACTCGGAATCGTCAACCTCGAGGCCATGGCATGCCAGACAGCGGTCGTCGCGTCGGCCGTGGGCGGGATCCCCGAAGTGGTGCGCGACAACGTCACCGGCCGCCTCGTGCCCTACGACCCCGCCGACACACGAGCATTCGAGCACGGACTCGCCGAGGCCGTGAACGAGGTCGTCGCAGACCCCGCCACCGCGACCGCCATGGGTGTCGCCGGACGCGAGCGCGCCGAATCCGAGTTCTCCTGGGACACCATCGCCGAACAGACTCTCGACGTCTACCGGTCGACCCTCGCCTGACAGACCGTCACGGTGACGGCGACGGTCACCGGAGTCGGTGCCGAGGCGAAGGCGTGTGCCGCACGCTCGATCTCGTCGCGGTCGCGGTGAAAGGCGGTGGGACCCATGGACACGAGGTCGGCGATCACCGGAGCCGACACATCGTTGCGCTCGCGGACCACACGCTGCTCGACGATGTCGAAGCGGCTACCGATCACCACCGACAGGGCGTCGGCCTTGTCTTCTGCGACCGACAGCATCGCCATCGGTTCGATCAGTTCACCGAGATGATCGGGTTGCGGTGTGACGATGATCCACCGCCCGCCCTCGCGGAGTATTCGAGCGGTCTCGTCGACGTTGCGCGGCGAGAACACCGAGAGCACGACGTCGGCGACACCGTCGGCGATCGGCAGGTCACGCCAGACGTCGGCGACGACGGCACCCGCGCGGGCGACGCGCCGCATCAGCGCCCGGGCACAGTATTTCGAGAGATCCACTCCGATGCCACGAGCCTCGTCGGCGTCGGCCAGCGCTGCGTCGAGATAGTGGCCGGGTCCAGAACCGAGGTCGACGATCAGCGGTGAATACCGGTCCACCCCGACAGCGCCGGGTTCCCGCGGGGTGAAGGCGTCTGTCGTGGCGTCGACCACGGCGTTCACGACCGGATCGAGGACACCCGCGTCGTGAACGCGGACTCGAGCAGAGACCATGTCTGCGGTGTCGGACCTGAGCGCACCGGACCGGCCGTCGAGCAGGGACACGTAGCCCTGCTTGGCGATGTCGAAGGAATGTCGATGTGCGCAGAACAGGCGTCGACCTTGTTCATCGACCTCGAGGGGCTCACCACAGATCGGACATCGGAGCTGCTCGACGATGTCGGCGACGCGGCCGGCAGACCATGGCGGCACCTGGTTCAGCCGGTGACCCCGCGCAGTTCCTCCCCGAGGGCCGCGGCTTCGTCGGCGGTCAGTTCGACGACGAGACGACCGCCACCCTCGATAGGAATGCGGACAACGATCCCACGCCCCTCCTTGGCTGCTTCCAGGGGCCCATCCCCAGTACGTGGCTTCATCGCCGCCATTTCGCAAACTCCCTTCAGAGTTCTCCTCGCCGTGGTGGTCCTCCGACGACAGCGCACGGCTGCCGGGTCAATGATACGTGTTCCTCCGATGAGGCCGACCGACTGCCATATCCGTGCGTGTCCTCCGCCGGGCTCGGTGACCTCGGACCACACGTGCCTCAGTCGTCGGCTGGTGGCGCCGCGCGACGTCGACCGTCGGTGTCGCGGCCATCCGCGGACGGCGGACGCGTCGACGGCGAAGGCGTCACGAGGTCGGATGTGGAGATGTGGTCGGACGTGGAGTCGTAGACCGGCGCACCTGACGCGGGTACGGGCTCGGCTCCATCGCGGGCCTGCAGCGTGAGCACGACAGAACGTAGCTCGTCGATCTCGGCGGCAAGACGTTCAAGCGCCCAGTCGACCTCACGCGGCTTGTAGCCGCGGACCGTCTGAGCGAACACGAGTGCCCGCACGTCGTCGCCCGCGATTCCTGCCGCGGGCAGTCGGGTGAGTGTGGTGTCGTCGTCGAGCGGCGGCAGGTCCTCACCTCGTCCGAACACGTACCACACGACAGCGAACACGGCGACCACGACCACCACCATGATCAGCAGGTAGAGCAAGAGCGTCTGCATGATGTGAAGTCTATGGCCGCCGTGCGGCAGCTCAGGTCAGCTGGCCATCTCCTCGGCGTCCGCGTCGGTTGCGCGCACCGTGTTCATCGGGGGACGGTCCTCGAGGTAGAGGTCGGTGGTGTGCGGCGTGAACGTGCCATCGGGTTCTGCGGTGAACTGGGTGAGCCCTGCTCCCGAGTCCTCGATGCCGCAGCGCCGCATGAGGGTGCCGACGATCTGGCGGCTCATCACACCGAGTTCGATCAGCGGGCGGTTGCGATGGGTGCGGACGCCCAGATTCACCTGTCCGATGCCGTGTAATCCGTAGCGGTCGTAGGTGTCGATGAGCAGCCCGATCTCGACACCGTAGCCGGGGGCGAACGGAACCGACGACAGCAGCTCGCGGGTTCCTGCGTATTCGCCGCCGAGCGGCTGGAGGACTGCGGTCAGCTCGGGCTTCTGCGATGCCAGCAGCGGTCGGGCCACGAGCTCGGTGACCCTACCCCCACCGTTGGCGTCCTGGGTGGCCCCGGTTCGCAGTGGTCGGCGGTAATAGCCCTTGACCAGCTGGATCTGTGGGTTCACGAGGAGAGGTCCGAGCATCTTGGGCACGAACATCGGATCGGGATCGATGAGGTCGGAATCGACGAAGGCGATGAGGTCGCCGGTCACCGCAGCGATCGACCGCCACAGCACCTCCCCCTTGCCCTTGACCGGTTCGAGCTCTGGCACGGCTTCTTCACGGCTGATGACCCGCGCTCCCGCGGCCGTCGCGCGTTCGGCGGTCGCGTCGGTGGAACCGGAGTCGAGGACGATGAGTTCGTCGACGAGGGTGCCGACGAGGGGACGGATCGTCGCGATCACGTCGGCGACGGTCTCCTCCTCGTTGAGCGCGGGCAGGACCACCGACACCGTGCGGCCCTGCTTGGCCTCCACCAGTTCCTCAATGGTCCAGTCCGGCTGTTCCCACGTGTGCGTGCTCGACCATTCCCGTTCGTCGCCGGCGCTGTCGGCAGGTGCGGGCCACATGGCGGTGCGGTCGCGGTTGTTCGAAGCGGTCGCCCGGTGGCGGGCGTGGGTCCGTCGTACCTGATCGGTCATGCGAGTCCCCTGACTGTTCGGGCGGGAGGTCGTGTTCCCGCTATTGCAGCGACCATGTCGACCACGCGACGCGTGGCGGCGACCTGGTGGACGCGAAAGATCCGAGCTCCGGATGAGGCGCTCAACGCTGTCGCGGCCAGTGTCCCCTCCACTCGTCCGTCGAGGTCCACACCCAGAGTCTCCCCCACGAAATCCTTGTTGCTGAGCGCCATCAGCACTGGCCAGCCTGTATTAACAAGATCTTTTACGTGGCGTAACAGGAGCAGCCCGTGGTGAGTGTTTTTGCCGAAGTCGTGTGTCGGGTCGATAACGATTGAGTCGCGGGCGACACCTTCTGCTTCGGCTGCCGCGGCCGCTCGCGTCACGTCGGCGATCACCGCGGCGACCACATCCTCGGGCCTGTCCCCGTAGGCGACCCGGTGCGGGCGTGTCCGAACGGCCATGCCGCCCGTATGCGAGCAGACGATGCCGGCACGGCGCGCGGCTGCGACCTTGACCAGATCCGGGTCGGCGCCCGCCCACGTGTCGTTGATCAGGTCCGCACCCGCTGCGCAGGCGCGATCGGCCACCTCTGCACGCCAGGTGTCGACACTGATCAGAAGGTCCGGATAGGTCTCCCGGATCCACTCGACCATGGGCACCACACGCTCGATTTCGGTCGCCGCGTCGACCTCGACACCCGGCCCCGCCTTCACGCCGCCGATGTCGACGATGTCGGCACCTTCGGCGACGACCTGGTGCACACGGGCAGTGGCGGCGTCGTCGGAGAAGGATGCTCCCCGGTCGTAGAAGGAGTCCGGGGTGCGATTGACGATCGCCATCACCAGGGCACGGTCGGCGGCCACAGGCCTACCGCACAGGGTCGCGTTCATGGATGCCAGCGTATCGAGCGCCGACATCGACACATCGTCGGCGAGTGTGCGCCGGACGGTCTCAGCTCTGGCCCCGCCCGGTCCGTGACCAGTCCGTCGTCGACGCGCTCAGTTCTTGGGCACCTTGGCGTTGGCGACGTCGTCGACGTACCCCTCGTAGTACTCGACGTATCCCTCCGAGCGACCTTTGAGCACGTAGAGCGGATCGTCACCGGTCTCGGAGTAGCCCTCGTCACGAAGCTCGACCTTGCGGTTCTTGAACGTCGACGTCGCTTCGAGATGGTCGACGACGCGCACGAACAGCGGGATCGCGTACGCAGGCAGGACGTCGTAGAGGTGGGCTGCGAGCTTGTTGCCGTCGAGTTCGCCGTCGCGCAGGGTGACCACACCCATCCCCGCCTTGCCGTCGGTTCCGGGTACCTCCACACCGAAGACGACCGATTGGCTGATCTGGTCGTAGCCGTCGAGCCCGGCCTCCACCTCGGTGGTGGCCACGTTCTCACCCTTCCAGCGGAACGTGTCGCCGAGTCGGTCGACGAAAGCGATGTGGAAAAAACCCTGGTCACGGACGAGGTCGCCGGAGTTGAACCATTCGTCGCCGTCCTTGAAAGCGCCTCGGATGATCTTCTTCTCGGTCTCGGCGGGATCGGTGTATCCGTCGATCGGCACACGGTCGTTGATGCCGGAGAGCAACAGGCCGATGCCGCCCCGCTTGACCTTGGTCAGGCGACCGTCGGCGTCGCGTTTGGGTTTGCCCTCGTCGTCGTAGTCGACGATCGCGTACGGGAGCGGGCAGAATCCCGCGGTCCGCTCGACACTGAAGGCATTGACGAAGACGAGGTTGAGTTCACTGGCACCGTAGAACTCGACGATGCGCTCGATGCCGAAGCGTCGCTGGAATTCGTCCCAGATGTCGGGTCGCATCCCATTGCCGACGATGAGCCGGACGTCGTGTGCTCGGTCGGTGGGCTTCTCGGGCTGCGCCAAGAGGTACCGACAGAGTTCGCCGATGTAGCAGAACGCTGTTGCGCGATTGCGGATGACGTCGTCCCAGAACTTCGACGCCGAGAAGTGCTTGCCGATGGCGATGCAGGCGCCTGCCGCGAGCACCGACGAGAGCGAGACGCTGAGCGCATTGTTGTGGTAGAGCGGCAGCGGAACGTACATGGTGTCGTTGGGCTTGAGGCGCACCGCAAGCCCACCGATTCCGGAAAGGCTTGCAAGCCAACGATTGTGGCTCATCACGCTCGCCTTGGGCATACCCGTGGTGCCGGATGTGAAGATGTAGAACGCCTCGGTCGACGCGGGCAGTTCCGCGGTGATGGACGGATTGCTCTCCGACTTCCCGTCGGCCTCCTTCTCGAACTGCTCGAAATCGTAGACGTGCGAAGGCAATACGTCGGCCTCGATGGACTCGAGAGCTTCGGCACAGTCCGGATCGAAGACCAGCACCCGGGCACCGAGCAACTTCACACTGTGCTCGAGCACGCTGCCGCGCTGGTTGTAGTTCAGCATCCCCGCGATGGCGCCGAGCTTGACCGTGGCGAGCATGAGCATGAGGTCGGTCGGACAGTTCTTCGACAGGATGGCGACGACGTCGCCCTTGCGCACACCGTCGTCGGTGAGCACCGCGGCAAACCGGTTCACGTGGCGATTGGCTTCGCCGTAGGTGATGGTCTTGCCCTCGAAGCGGATGAACGGGCGCTCGGGATGGTCGGCGGCACGCTTGGCGAAGATCGACCCGATGGTCCGCTTGGCATCGGGCGGACGCCTGATCAGACCCGGCGCGTTCTTGATCATGCCGACGGCGTCGGGCGCCATCTTGGCGACACCCTTCAACACGTCCGTGATTCCGACGACCTTGGTGGCGTCACCTGACATCTACTTCCACCCTCCCGCTACGTTGCCGACACGCGTTGACGTGTTGTTCGACACCTTACCGCTCAGTAGCAAACGCGAGAGCGCCCGGCACCGTCTCGGTCACTCGGAGACGGGATAGTGATCGCTCCGACACGAATCCCTCGCCACGCAAGTGTTGCAGCCACCCGAGCAGCGGCGCATAGAAATCGAAGGGGTCGCAGATGATCACCGGTTTGGCGTGCATACCGAGGTAGCCGCCGGTCCAGGTCTCGAAGAATTCCTCGAGGGTGCCGATTCCGCCCGGCAGCGTGATGAAGGCATCGGCACGGTCGTCCATCAACTGCTTGCGCTGGCGCATCGTCTCGGTGACGACCAGTTCGTCGGCGTCGAGGTCGGCCACCTCGCGCTCCATCAGCGCCCGCGGAATGATCCCGACCGTCGTGCCGCCCGCGGCCCGCGTCGCCGACGCGACGGCACCCATCATCGAGACGTTGCCTCCTCCGGAGACCAGGGTGTGCCCGGCTGCACCGATCGCGGTGCCGAGGTCGGCGGCGAGGTCGAGATAGCGCTGCTCGACCGGACCGGACGCGCAGTACACACAGATCGCGGTCATCGGGTCGGGGTCGCATCGGTGATGATCTGGACCGCTTCCTCCGGTGTGTCGACGACGTGGAAGAGATCGAGGTCGTCGGCCGAGATCATGCCGCCCTCGAGGAGTCGGTCGCGCATCCAGTCGATCAGCCCCGCCCAGTGCGTGCGTCCGAGCAACACGATCGGAAAGCGCACCACCTTCTTGGTCTGGACGAGGGTGAGCGCCTCGAAGAGTTCGTCGAGTGTGCCGAACCCGCCCGGGAGGCAGACGAATGCCTGCGCGTACTTGACGAACATGGTCTTGCGCACGAAGAAGTAGCGGAAGTTCATCCCGAGATCGACCCAGGGATTGAGGTGCTGCTCGAACGGCAACTCGATGTTCAATCCGATAGAGCGCGAATCAGTGTGCGCTGCACCGCGGTTGGCGGCTTCCATGACACCCGGGCCACCCCCGGTGATGACTGCGTAACCCGCGTCTCCCAGCGCTTTACCCAGCCGGACACCCAGGTCGTACTCCGGCGTGTCCTCGGGGATGCGGGCCGACCCGAACACCGTCACCGCCTCGGCGACGTCGTTCATGGCGTCGAATCCGGCGACGAACTCGGACTGGATGCGCAGCACCCGCCACGAATCACGCATGGTGCGCTCGGCCCGCAGCGTCTGATCGCGGGGATCGACCCACTGCAGCAGTCGACGATCGGTGGTCTCGGGTTGCTGCAGATCCCTGCGGATGCGCATCGGGCCGACGTAGCAGGCGGCGGCGTCGTCGACGATTTCCTCGTCGTAGCGCTGGGACACGGCGTCGGAATCACGCGGGTTCTCTGACGTTGCGGACATGCAGGTCACGCTAGCAAGCGTGCGCAACCCGATGGCACTCCCGAACGCGGTGCGCGACGACCACGAGGACCCGACGGTCAGGACGGGGCCGGTGCGGACAGATAGGTCCGCAGCAGTTCGGTCACCTCGGTGACCTGGGCGACGGGCACGCGCTCGTCGACCCGATGGGCCAGATTCGGATCACCGGGGCCGAGATTGACCGCGGGGATACCGAGCGCGGAGAACCTCGAGACGTCGGTCCAGCCGTACTTGGCGCGGAATCGGCCGTGCGCGGCGTCGACCAATGCGGCCGCTGCGGGATGGCTCAGTCCTGGAAGTGCTCCCGGGGCGGCGTCGGTCAGTTCGAGTGTGATCATCTCGGTGTCGAGGTCTTCGGCGAAGACGTCGCGGACGTGGTCGAGCGCGTCGTCGACGCTGCGGTCGGGAGCGAAGCGGAAATTGATGGTGACCCACGCGTCGTCGGGGACGACGTTGCCCGCGACACCTCCCCCGATGCCGACGGCCGACAGCCCCTCGCGGTACTCGCAGCCGTCGATGTCGACGTGGCGGGGTTCGTAGTTCGCGAGCGTGGTGAGCACACCGCCGAGCTTGTGAATCGCGTTGTCGCCCATCCAGGATCGCGCGGAGTGCGCACGCGTACCCGACGCGGTGAGCCGAACACGCAGTGTCCCCTGGCAACCCGCCTCGATCTGGCCTGCGGTCGGCTCACCGAGAATGGCGACGTCCCCCGAAAGCCATTCGGGCAGTTCACGTTCGAGAACTCCCAGACCGTTGTACTCGGCGGCGATCTCCTCACAGTCGTAGAAGATGAGGGTCAGGTCATGGGCGGGATCGTCCATCGTGGCCGCAAGGTGGAGGAACACCGCGTCGCCCGATTTCATGTCGACCGTGCCGCAGCCGTGCAACACATCACCCTCGACGTCGTCGACGGTGCGTCGGCTCGGCAGGTTGTCGGCGACCGGGACCGTGTCGAGGTGACCGGCGAGGATGACCCGGCTGGGTTTACCCCTGTCGGTGCGGGCCAACACGCGGTTGCCGTGCCGGAGCACGTCGAACCCGATCGTCTGCTCGCGCAGGGCCTCTTCCACGGCGTCGGCGATCGCGGACTCGTTGCGCGACTCGCTCTCGATGTCGACGAGAGCCGCGGTCAGTTCGACGGGATCGGCACGCAGATCGAGGTGTGTGACCGGTGTTCGGGATGTACTCACGACCACCAATTTATCGCTGCGCCGTGTCCGAGACGCGATGGCAGACTGGAATACATGTACGGCACCGTCATTCACGCGCCCTTCGATGTCCGGTTCGAGGAGGTCGAACGTCCGCAGATCGACGAACCGACCGACGCCGTCGTGCGACTCACCGCGACGTGCGTGTGCGGTTCGGATCTGTGGACCTACCGCGGGATCAACGCGATCGACCGACCCGTACACATGGGACACGAGTACGTCGGGATCGTCGAGGAGGTCGGTTCCGCGGTGCGCACCGTCGCTCCGGGACAGTTCGTCATCGGCTCGTTCTTCGCCTCCGACAACACCTGCGAGATCTGCCTGGCCGGGTACCAGACCGGATGCGTGCACCGGGCTCCGGTCCGCGGAGCCCAGGCGGAATATCTGCGGGTGCCGTTGGCCGATGGCACGCTGGTCGCCACACCCGAGGTGCCCGATGACGAGGTCGTGCCGGATCTGCTCGCCGCGTCGGACGTGTTGGGCACGGGGTGGTTCGGTGCCACCGCGGCCGAGGTCGGCCCCGGCAAGACCGTCGTGGTCGTCGGCGACGGCGCGGTCGGACTGCTGGCGGTGCTCGCCTCCGCGCAGTTGGGCGCCGAGCGGATCATCGTCATGAGCCGCCACGAACAGCGACAGACACTCGCGCTGGAGTTCGGCGCGACCGACATCGTGGTCGAGCGCGGTGACGACGGTGTGAGCGTCGTGAAGGACCTCACGCACGGAGTGGGCGCGCACTCGGTGATCGAGGCGGTCGGCACCCAGCAGTCGATGACGCAGGCCATCGATTCGGCGCGGCCCGGCGGCCACGTCGGATTCGTCGGAGTGGCACACGGCGTCGAGATCCCCGGCGACCAACTGTTCTACAAGCTCGTGCATCTACACGGCGGACCGGCTCCGGTACGACGCTTCCTGCCGGAGCTCATCACCCGCATCACGAACCGGGAGATCAACCCCGGCAAGGTATTCGACCTCGAACTCCCGCTCAGCGAGGTGGCGCAGGGCTACGCGGCGATGGACGAACGCCGGGCGATCAAGACCCTACTGCGGCCCTGACTCCCTGATGTGCCTGGACTACCCGAACTGTCATCTCCCACCTGTCGCCGATCTGTATGACAGACGCCCCGGATTCGCGGGCCGCTCGTCATACTGATCGGGCCGCGTCGGGATCACGCTGCCGAAGACCCACCGTGGATGGGACGAAAGACCCTCTCCCCCAGCGCAACCGGGGTCGAGCATGGACATGTAGACCACACTCGTCGAGGAGATGATGTTCGATGTCCATCCAGCGCACGCACACCGACAACCCGCAACACCCCGCAGCCATCGTCGGCTTCGCGATCTTCCTGGTCGGCTTCGGCGCCGCGCCACTCGCGCTCACCGCGCTCGCGTTCGGTAACGGGGCAGCCGCACTCACCGCGGCGATCGTCGCGGTGATCGCGATGTCGGTGGGCATCGGCATCGTCTCGGTGATGACACGACGCCTCAACCACAGCGCGCTACTGCCGGATTCGACGTCGAGCGAGAAGCAGCACTACCTGGAGGTCTACCGCCACCAGGCCGCGTGACGCGCGTTCGAAGAAGCCGGCCGCGCGGGGTCGGGATCCGCGAGTGACACGGGTCCCGATCCCGCGCGATCGTCCGGGCCCGGTGACGGTCGAATCTTGCCCGCTTCGACCGTCAGAATGTGACCTCGGTAACACTAAGGTGAGGGGCGTCGTCGAATCGAGGAGATGGCGCCATGACCACTTTCCACAGGTCACATGTCTCGCACGGCAACCATCCGATGGGTGTCGTCGCGTTCGTCCTTGTGCTGGTC
>NZ_BAFB01000114.1 GCF_000248075.1 Gordonia otitidis NBRC 100426
CACTTTTCCCGACGCGATGTCCAACGCCGCGTACAGGCTGGAGGTGCCGTTGCGCACGTAGTCGTGGCTGGCCCGTTGCGGGGTGCCCGGGAGCATGGGAAAGATCGGCTGGGTGCGATCGAGAGCTTGGATCTGGGTCTTCTCGTCAAGTGCTCGCGGACCCCGGGTTGCCATTCCCCAGTCTATCAACCGAATGACAATTAATGACTCAGGACACTAGCGCCGACCGGGCGCTCTCTGGCGTCGACCGTGCGCTGAAAACCGCCGACTGTGCGCTGCCTGGCGTCGACTGTGCGCTCGTGCGCCGGCTGTGCGCTGCTGCGGAACGCGCGGGTTAGTGTGAGGGATGCGCTCGCTGATCCCGCTCACCGCGCCGGTGACGCCCGTAGATGCGCTCACGCGGATCGCGTGGCTACTCGAGCGGGACAGACAGAGCACCTATCGTGTCGAGGCCTTTCGTCGGGCAGCAGCGACGGTCGCCGAAGTCGGGGATGACGAGATCCGACGACGCGCGCAGGCGGGATCGCTGACTGCGCTGGCAGGCATCGGTACGACCACGGCGGCGGTGATCGACGCCGCCGCGTCCGGCGCGTTGCCGGACTACCTCGATCGTCTGCAGACTGCAGCGGAGCCCTTGATCGGCTCCGACGATCCGCTCTACGCCGCGGTGTGCGGCGATCTCCATGCGCACACGACGTGGAGTGACGGTGGTGCATCCATCGACGAGATGGCCTCGGCTGCACAGGCTCTCGGTCAGGACTGGCTGGCGATCACCGACCACTCGCCCCGTCTCACCGTCGCAAACGGACTCTCGGCGGAGCGGCTCGATGCGCAACTCGATGTGATCGACGAGTTCAACGCTCGCGGCGATGCCGACATCACACTGCTGACCGGGATCGAGGTCGACATCCTCGACGACGGCTCACTCGACCAATCTAAGGACATGCTCGACCGCCTCGACGTCGTGACGGCGTCGGTGCATTCGAAGCTCAGAATGGACGCCGGCCCGATGACACGTCGGATGGTGGCCGCCGTCGAGCATCCGAGGGTGCGCGTCCTCGGGCACTGCACCGGACGGCTGATCACCGGAGGACGCGGTAAGCGACCACAGTCGACATTCGATGCGCATGAGGTGTTTTCCGCCTGCCGTGACACCGGAACCGCGGTCGAGATCAATTCACGTCCCGAACGTGCCGACCCGCCCGACGACCTGCTCGCACTGGCAAGGGATCTCGGCTGTCTGTTCGCCATCGACTCCGACGCTCATGCGCCGGGCCAACTCGGGTTCAAGGCCTTGGGCGCACACCGCGCCGAGGCAATGGAGATCGATCAGGACAGAATAGTGACCACGTGGCCATTGCCTCGGCTACGAGAGTGGCTCGCCGACCCTCACACAGCCTCGTCGTGAATGCGGCCACGCGCTCGCCCGGCTGCCACGAACGCTGCAACGGAAATCGCTGCGCAACAAGCCATCACGATGGCCAGCGGTCCCGCGGTGTCGGAACCCCGGATACTCACCAGAGGTGACACCAGGGCGCCGAGCCCAAACTGCAGAGCACCCAGCACCGCCGACGCCGCACCGGCAGCTGACCCCACATGGCTCATCGCCAGGCCGGTGGCGGTGCCGAACACCAGTCCGAGGCTGCTCACGCACACGAACAGGGGCACCGCGAGCCATCCGGTGGGTGCGCCGGTGGCGACCAGGACACCGAAAGTGGCCGTCGCCAGGCACATCACGATCAACCCGGTGGCAACGATCCCGCGCAGCGAGCGAGTCGACGACAGTCTGGCGGCGAGTCCGCTGACCGCCATCAGCCCGAGTGCGTTGATTCCGAACATCAGCCCGTACACGCCGGAGCTGAGGCCCATCATGTCCTGATAGACGAATGGCGACGCCGAGATGTAGGACATCATGACGGCGAAGGCGAACGCGAATGCGGCGCTGTACCCGAGGAATCCGACGTCGAGTAACTCCGAGAAGCCGTTGCGCGGAGAGGAGTTCCGCGCGCCGTGTCGTCTCGAGCGCGGCAGGGTCTCGCGGATCACCGTCAGTGCCGACACCAGCATCAGCACCGAGATCGCCAACACCACACCGAGCACACCACGCCATCCGAGCGGCGACACCAGAAGGCCGCCGAGGAGAGGGGCCACCACCGGCGCGACGCCGCCGACGATCATCATCAGACTGAACGCCCGCGCAGCCTGACGACCCTCCGAGAGGTCGGAGATGATCGCGCGGCCGATCACCATTCCCGCCGCACCGCCGAGGCCCTGCGCGAACCGTGCCGCGACGAGCACGCCGATCGACGGTGCGAGAACGGCGACGATACCGGCGGCCACGCACAACGTGGCGCCCGCGATCAACGGCCCGCGTCGCCCGAATCGATCCGACATCGGCCCGAAGACGAGCTGCCCGAGCGTGATGCCGATCAGGAACGCTGTCAGTGAGAGCTGAACGGCCGTCGCCGACGTCTGCAGCTCTACGGTCATCTGCGGGAAAGCGGGCAGATATAGGTCCGTGGCGAAGGGCGCCACCGCCGACAGCAACGCGAGCACCACGAGAAGTAGTCCGCCGACGCCGGGCTTGTCCGCGGATGCGGATGCGGAAGGAAGCCCAGACCGTGGCTTCTGGACGCTGGGGGTCTGCGCGACAGGCGGGGACGTCTGCGCACCGCGGTGGTCGGTCGGCTGCGTGTCTCCGTCGGCTCGAGGGGAGGACGACATACTGGTCATCGAATCATGTGGTGCGCGCAGAGCACGCGGTGCCCTGAGCGTTTTCGTCTCCCGAGTGGCGCACACGCGATGTCCGAGCGAGTGTGGACTCGACGCAGATTCGAGAGCCGATGTCGACGAGACCTAGGGAGCCACTGGTGAACGCACCGATCATGTCCAAGTCCGATGCCGCCGAACTGATCGTCGCCGCGCGCATCCGCGCAGGTCTGACGTGGGCCGAGATCGCAGACCGTATCGAGGCGCCGCTGGTGTGGACGGTCGCAGCGCTGTTGGGGAAGCATCCGGTCCCCGCAGAGAAGGCCGAGATCGTCTGCGAACTGCTCGGGCTCGGCGAAGGCGTCGCCGAGAGTCTGCGCCTGCAGCCTTCCCGTACCCGCGACGACGAACTGTCCACCGATCCCACGATCTACCGGTTCTACGAGGCACTCGCGGTCTACGGCCCGGCTCTCAAAGAGCTCATCCACGAGGAGTTCGGCGACGGGATCATGAGCGCGATCAACTTCAAGGTCGACATCGCCAGGCGACCCGACCCCGACGGCGATCGCGTGGTGGTCACCTTCGACGGGAAGTTCTTGGACTACCGGTGGTGACCGGCACCCGGTGCGCCGGATCGGCCCCAACGCGCGTGATCGAACCCGAGAGCTCGATCAAACCGCTCGATCAAGCCGCTTGATCAAGCCGCTCGAATAAATACTGTGAGGACTCGATCACATCGGCTGCAGACGCGTCGCCGGTAGCATTTCGTCGGGTTTGTCCGACGGTGGAAGCGGTGTGGCAATGCGTGTTCTGAGGGATGGTGCGAGGTCATGGGCGGTGTGATCAGCGGAGTTCGGCGCCAGGCCGCGCGCGGGGCGGGACTGGTGGCGAGCTACCTGCGCCCCTATTCGTCGGCTCACGGCGTCGACGACTGTGAGGACGAGTACCGCCACGGCGAATGGGACTACCTCGCCAACGAGCAGGAGACCCCGCGATTCCACGTGGTCGCCGGCTACTGCCTACGGACCACGTCCGCACCGCGTGTGCTCGAGCTCGGCTGCGGCGAGGGCTTGTTGGCGCAGCGCCTGTCGCCCGCGCACTACGCCCGCTTCGTAGGGGTCGACGCCGCGCCGAGCGCCGTCGAACGCGCGGCGGCCCGCAGCCTGGAGCGTGCGACCTTCGTGAGCGCCGACGCCACCACGTTCGATCCCGGTGACCTCGATCCGGGTGCCGCTGACCCCGCTTTCGACGCGATCGTGTTCTCCGAGATGCTCTACTACCTGCCCGACCCGCTGGGCACCGTGCGCCGCTACGAGCAACAGTGGTTGGCGCCGGGCGGCGAGCTCGTCGTTTCCCACTTCAAGTCGATCGATCTGCCCCAGGCACGGCAGGTCTGGAAGCTTCTGCACTCCGCCTACGACACCCGCCTGCGCACCACGCTCAGTACGGGCAACCTGACCTGGACGATCGAGGCGTTGGCGCCGCGCTGAACCGGTCTGCGCTCGGGTTGGTGGCGAAGAAGCGGTCGCGTCGCCACACTGGAGTTCAGTCCGGTATCCACCGGACACTCGCAGGGAGGTAGACGATGGCAGGCAACAATCCATTCGGCATGGACCCGGAGGATTTCGATCGGTTCGCACGCGAGGCCGGGGACGGTCTGCGCGACATGGTCGGGAAATTCCTCGGTTCTCCCACCGGCGGTGTTGCATGGTCGTCGGTATTCGAGCAGACCGGTCGCCGCGCCGCTCCCGAGCCGGAGACCACCGGTGACACCGGTTCGGGTGTCTGGGCGGTGTTCGTCACCGATTCCGACGGCGGCGCCCGGGTGGAGCAGGTGTTCGCGACCGAACTCGACGCACTTCGTGCCAATCAACGCAACACCGATCCCGCCCGCCGGGTCCGCTTCCTGCCCTACGGCATCGCGGTCAGCGCACTCGACGTCGAAATGCCCACCCGCGACGGACACGGCACCGGCGAGGTCACCGACGGGTCCGACGGCGACAGCACCGGTGGCCCCACGCTGTAACGGGCACCCGCCGTGTCAGGCGACTTTCGCTGCACCCGCGCCCACGCGCTGCTGCGCCGCAATCTCGTCGTCGGAAAGTGCGCGCAGCCGGCCGTCGACCATTTCGTAGACCGCATCCATCCGGTGTAGGTGGGTCGGATCGTGGGTGACCAGCACGGTCGCGGCGTTCTGTGTGCGTGACATCCTGATCAGCAGGTCGATGATCTCGCTGCCGCGGTGCTGATCGAGCGCACTCGTCGGTTCGTCGACGAGTAGCAGAGCCGGATCGTTCATCAGGCTGCGTGCGATGTTCACCCGCTGCCGTTGCCCACCCGAGAGCTGACCTGGCAGTTTGTGCATGTGCTCGGCAAGTCCCACCTCGGTGAGTAGAGCGCGGGCGTGATCGCGCACCCTGCGGCGTCGCTGCCTGCTCAGGACGAGGTGTTGTCCGAGATGCGCGGTCACCTCGAGCTGTTCGAGTGCCGTCAGCGAGCCGACGAGATTCGACTGTTGGAAGACGAATCCGAGATGGTCGCGGCGCACCCGCGCCGACTGCTTTCGCGACAGCGCGCTCAGTTCGACGACGTCACCGGGCACGCCGCCCGACTCGAGGTCGCTGCCACTCTCAGCAGCCGGCACTGTCGCGATCGAGACGCGTCCGGAGTCGGGTCGGATGAGGCCGCCCGCGACCGCGAGCAAGCTCGATTTACCCGAGCCCGACGGACCTCTGACCGCGACGATCTTGCCGGGTGCCACGGCCAACTCGACGTCGTCGAGTGCTGTCACCCGTCCCGCGCCGTCGGGGAAGGTCAGCGTCACCGCCGACATGTCAAGAGCGGGAATTGTTCTCGGTGAAGTGGTCATGGTCATCGTGCGCCTCCCAGCGCGGTGAGTGGATCGGTGGTGACGAGGAATCGGAGTGCCAACGCTGCGCCGACGAGGCCGAGCGCGATGATCGCGACGGCGGGCACGAGCGTGGTGGACGCGGTCAGCACGAACGGGATTCCGCCGAGGAGACCGCCGACCAGTGCTGTGATCGCGGTTCCGAGCGCGGCGCCGACGACGAGCACCACCGCGGCCTGGCCCAGGGCGTCGCGCACGAGCGAGCCTGTCGACGCGCCCAGTGCCTTGAGCACCGCGATGTCGGGGACGCGCTGCACGGTCCACACGGTGAAGAACGCGCCGATCACCAACGCCGAGATCACGAACAGCAGAACGGTCATCAGGGTCAGTGAGCTGTTCTCGGCCTTGTAGGAGGCCAGCGCCGATAGCGCATCAGCGGAACTCGTGACGGTCGTCTGGGTCTTCTTCGCCACCGTCGACGTCCCACCTGTCCCCGTCGAGGTGAAGGTCGCGACGGTCGCAGCGCCGGAGTGCGGCGAGAGCGCCTGCCAGTCACCGAGCGAGAGATAGACGACAGGGCTGTGGGCGTACCAGTCGTCGCCGACCACTCGCGTGACGGTGAAGCGTTGACCGCCGAGTTCGACGATCGTGCCCGCACCCGCGTGCAGGTCGTCGGCGACCGGGGCGCTCAGTTCGACGTGACCCCGGGCCGGAGCGTCGCGGTCGGTGCCGATGAGTGCCACCGGAAGGGGCGAATCGGGCTGCGTGGACGTCGAGATCCACGAGCGGGAGATCCCCACGGCGACGGTGCTCGGCTGTGCGGATCGCCACGTGTCGAGTTGTGCTGCGGTGAGCGATGATTCGTCGAACGAGGGGGATGTGCCGGTGTCGGCGAACACCACAGACGAGCCGGGGAGGGCCTGCACTGCGGAGACGTTCTGATGTTTGAGGCCCGCTGTCAACCCGCTGAGGAAGGTGACGAGCACCGCCACGAGCACGACGACGAGCGCGATGAGCGCGAATCGTCCACGAGCGCGACGCAGATCGCGAAGCGCGACATACATCGGGAGTCCTTTCTGCTGCGTCGACCGTGGAGAACCATCGAACGCAGATGTCGATATCGGATATGTCTCCATGCTCGGCCCCGAGCCCCTACGCGCGCGTCGCCCATGAGGGTGCCGTGTTCTCCACCCTTCTTGCGCCGCGATCTCGCACTTTCGATGGATGCGTGCGGCATGTCCGGGGTTATCGTTGGGTCACATGCACACGTCCCCGCTCACCCCCGTCGTCGCAGGACTGCGCTGGGGTCTGCACCTGCTCGCCGTCGCGTTGACCGCGGTGGTGATGGCGCGCGCACTGATCGCGTCCCCCGCCGACATCGCCGCGGCGGTGGTTGCTGCGGTGTGGCTCGCGGTCTACTTCGCCGGCGGGCTCGCACTCGGCGATCGGCGCCGTGCCCTGGCGTGGTTGACGGTCCTGACCACGGTGTGGCTAGTGGAGTTGGCCCTGACACCCGAGGCGACCTACCTGGTGTTCGTCCTGTTCTTCCTCTATCTGCATCTGCTCGGCAGGCGCCGCGGATCAGTGGCTGTGGTGCTCGCGACGGCTGTCGCGGTGATCGGGTACGCGGCGCACAGCGGGTGGTCGGCAGCGGCGGTGATCGGGCCGGTTCTGGGTGCCGGGGTGGCCGTGGTGATCTCGGCGGGCTATGCGCAACTGTTCGCCGAAGCCGCGCAGCGCGAACGTCTCATCGACGAATTGGTCACGGCACGGGCCGATCTCGAGGAACAGCAACAGGCGGTGGGGCGGGCAGCCGAACGAGAACGTCTCGCGGCCGAGATCCATGACACCGTGGCGCAGAGTCTGTCGAGTATCCAGCTGCTGCTGCATGCGGCCGAGCAGGCGACGGGTGAGCGAGCGCAGGTATCGATCGCGTTGGCGCGCACCGCAGCTGCCAACGCTCTCACAGAGACCCGACGCCTCATCGCCGAACTGTCACCGGCGCCGTTGGACGGGTCCTCACTCGCTGACGCGCTGCGGCGGGTGGCGGCGGACGCGGCCGGTCACGGAATCGACACCAGCGTGGTGATCGAGGGCGACGTCGAACACCTGGCCATGCCGACCGAGGCCGCACTGGTCCGTATCGCACAGGGCGCGGTGTCGAACGTGGTGCGTCACTCGCAGGCTACGGCGTTGCATCTGACCCTGACCTACACCGACGACGACGTACACCTCGACATCGTGGACGATGGAACGGGTTTCGCCCCCGACACGTCGGAAGGGTACGGGCTCACCACGATTCGACGGCGTGTCGCCGACCTCGGGGGTATCGCCGACGTCTCGTCCGACGCAGGTGGTACCACCGTAGCGGTGTCGTTCCCCCTCGCTCCCGAGCCCGCCGACGAATCCCGCACCGGGGCCGCGGATGTGACAGCTGCGCACATGAGGGAGGGGCGACGATGATCCGGTTGCTGCTCGCCGATGACCATCCCATCGTGCGCGCAGGCCTGCGGGCGCTGCTCGCGAACGTCGACGACATCGAGGTCATCGGCGAGGTAGCCACTGCAGAAGACGCCGTCGCCTGGTGCGCCGATGTCGACCGGACACCGCGACCCGACGTCGTACTGATGGATCTCCGCTTCGGGGAAGGGCTTTCGGGGGTCGAGGCAACACGCAGCATTCACGAATTGCCCCATGCGCCCCATGTCCTGGTCGTCACCAACTACGACACCGATGCCGACATCCTCGCCGCCATCGAGGCGGGCGCGAGTGGCTATCTACTCAAGGACACCCCGCCCGCAGAGTTACTCGCGGCGGTCCGCGCTGCCGCTGCGGGGGAGAGTGCACTGTCACCGACCGTGGCCACGCGATTGTTGACCCGCGTGCGCGCGACCCCCGATTCCGTGCTCACGCCACGGGAGATCGACGTCGTCGCTCAGGTGGCGACGGGACGTAGCAACCGAGAGATCGCACGAGCGTTGCACGTCAGCGAGATGACGGTGAAGTCCCACCTCGTGCACATCTTCACCAAACTCGGTGTCGGCTCGCGTACCGCTGCCGTCGCCAAGTCGCGTCGCCAGGGACTCATCGACTGAGGGTTTCAGCCGCGTACCAGACCGATCACCTCGGACAGTGCGTCGAGATCCGCCCGAGAGGGTTCGATGAGGTGAAGTACGAGATCCCGCGGGTCTCATGGAGATCCGCGATGCGTTCTGCGACCTGCGCCGCGCTGCCGTGCAGGATGTACACCGAATCCCGGAGTGCTACGTCGTCGATATCGGGGTTCGCCCCGCGGCGAGCGAGAGCCCACCTGGCGACATGCCCACCACCAACCCGCCCGGCGCCGTATCGATTCCGTTCAGCGGCCGTCGCCGGTCACGATGATGACGTGCAGGGTGCGCGGACCGTGCACGCCCTCCACTCGGTCGAGTTCGATGTCGCTGGTCGCGCTCGGCCCGCTGATCCAGGTCTGCGGTCGGCCGGCCGATCCCGCGTCGATGAGTCGGGCGACGGCTTCGGGCACGTCGGTGACGATCTGGTCGGTGCGGATCAGACAGATGTGGACGTCGGGAACGAGCGAGACAGCGCGACGACCCTGTCCCGCCGAATGATCGAGCACGATCGTTCCGGTGTTCGCGATGCCGACGGCCGCCGTGGTGACCACCGCGCCCGCGGCATCGAGTTCGGTCGGGGAGAGGTCGTCGTCGGAGCACCATGTCACCGGGGCGTCGGCCAGCAGGTCGCGGACCACCGCGTCGGCGATGACGGGGCCGTCGACCGCGGCCAGCGCAGCGGTCACTCGCAGTGCGACGTCGTCGGCGCCGACCTGTTCGACGATGGCCTTGTAGTCGGAGACACGCTCGGCGAATCGATCCACCCGACCGAGTTCGCCAGTGCTCACCGGCTGCCCGTAGTCCCAGTCGACGGGCGTGACGTCGTCGGCGGGCACGTCGGCCAACGCGGCGCGTACCCGACCGATGATCTCCTCGCGCGCCGATGTCACGCTGGGTCCTCGTCAGATATGTTGTCGCGCTCGCGCGTCCACCACTCGCGGAATGTTTCGGCGGGCGGGACGGGAGTGTCGCGTGCACTCGACCACGGAGACATCGGCCAGGGCAGAGCACCGAGCATCCGGCGGTTGCCGAAGAAGCGGTGGCTCGTGGTGGCGGCCTTCTGCGCGGCTTCGAGCCTGCGATGGTCGGCGAAGATCTTCTCCATGGCCTTCATCGCCATCGCCTCGGCGCTCGGCAGACGTTTCCGATGCTCCTCGACGACCCGGGTACGGAGGTGAACGAGTATGTCGGGGATGGGAATCCGGACCGGGCATACGTCGAAGCAGGCGCCGCACAGACTCGACGCGTACGGGAGGGATTGGTCGATGTCCGATGCCGTGCCACGCAGTTGGGGTGTGAGGATCGCGCCGATGGGTCCCGGATAGACCGAGCCGTACGCGTGTCCGCCGGTGCGCTCGTAGACCGGGCACACATTCAGGCACGCGGAGCAGCGAATGCAGCGCAGTGCAGCGCGTCCGACCTGGTCGGCCAGAACGCCGGTGCGGTTGTTGTCCAACAGCACGATGTGGACGTCGCGAGGACCGTCGCCCTCGGCGGCGCCCGTCCAGATCGAGGTGTACGGATTCTCGCGTTCCCCGGTGCTCGACCGGGGCAGAACCTGCAGGAACACCTCGAGATCGGCCCAGGTGGGCAGCATCTTCTCGATGCCTACCACCGAGATGAGGGTCTCCGGCAGGGTCAGGCACATGCGACCGTTGCCCTCCGACTCGACGACCACCAGGCTCCCGGTGTCGGCGATCGCGAAGTTGGCGCCGCTGATACCGACCTTCGCGCGCAAGAACTTCTCGCGCAGGTGCAGCCGTGCTGCCTCGGCGAGCCGGGCGGGTTCCTCGGTCAGGTCGTCGGGCGCGGGCCTGCCCACCTTCGCCATGTTCTGTAGGAAGATCTCGCGGACCTCGCTGCGGTTGCGGTGGATTGCCGGCACCAGGATGTGACTGGGCCAGTCGTCGCCGAGTTGCACGATCAGTTCGGCCAGATCGGTCTCCCAGGCGTCGATACCCGCAGCGGCGAGTGCCTCGTTGAGCTCGATCTCCTGGGTGGCCATCGATTTCACCTTGACGACTTCCGGTGAGCCGGTGTCGCGGACGAGATCGACGATGATGCGGTTCGCCTCGGCTGCATCCCGCGCCCAATGTACGTGTGCGCCCGCGGTTGTCGCCTTCTCCTCGAACTCGAGCAGATACTCGTCGAGGTGACGCAGCGTTCGATTCTTGATCGACTCCGCGGCCACCCTCAGTTGTTCCCAGTCGTCGAGTTCTTCGACGACGGCGGCGCGCTTGTGTCGGATCGTCGACGTCGCATGCTCGAGATTGCGACGCTGCACGGTGTTGGCCATCTCGTGGCGTGCAGCCTTCGGGAACTTCGGCATCCCGACGAAGGTCTCGGTGACGCCGACGTGCGGATGCCCGAGCCCGACGCCGTGGTGTCCGCCCGGTTCCGGGCTGCCCGGGCGTGCGGCGTGGATGATCTCGCTCATGCGGGGTACTCCTCGGTCGACGCCAGGATCTCGGCGAGGTGCATGGTCCGTACTCCTGCCCGTTCGCGTGAGAGCAGTCCACCGATATGCGCCAGGCACGAGTTGTCGCCTGCGACAAGAACTTCGGCTTCGGTGTCGCGGACATGCCGCGACTTGTCGGCTCCCATGGCCACCGAGACGTCGGCGTTCTTCATCGCGAATGTGCCTCCGAAGCCGCAGCACTGGTCGGCCGCAGGCAATTCGACCAGATCGATGCCACGAACGTTGCGCAACAACCGGAGTGGCTTGTCGCCGACGCGTAGCATGCGCAGCGAGTGACACGTCGGGTGATAGGTGACGCGGTGCGGAAAGTATGCCCCGACATCGGTGATGCCGAGTACGTCGACGAGGAACTCACTGAGTTCGAAGAATCTGGGCGTCAGATCGTCGACTGCCAGGCACAGTCCGGTGTCGCCGGTGCGGGCGGCAACCGTCGCGTGCTGGTGACGGACCGACCCGATACAGGAACCCGAAGGAGCGACGACGGCGTCGAATCCCGAGAACACGTCGACGAACTGGCGCACCCCGCCGATGGCCTCGTCGGCGTAGCCGGTATTGGTGAACATCTGTCCGCAACACGTCTGTTGGACGGGAAACTCGACGCGCACGCCCAGTCGCTCCAGCAGCAGCACCGTCGCGCGCGGGGTGTTCGGCCACATCGTGTCGTTGAAGCACGTCGCGAACAGCGCAACTATCATCGTCGACCACGCGTGGTTCGGATGTGGTGCATCGGTCACCGCCAGGGTGTGTGGGCTGATGACCGGTGTTCCCTGCGACCCGGTCTGTCCTCGACGCTATGGGCACTCGTCGGGAGCGTCAACCGCTGACACACCCGGGTCTGGTGCCGCCGCCCGGATTCTCGGTGCTGTGGCCGCGATTCTCGGTGCTGTCGACGGATGGTGCGATCAGGAGTCGCGCGCCGCGCGCAGGGCCGCGCGGCGCAGTTCGGCCTCGGCGAAGCGTCGTTTCTGATCCTCGGTCTCGGGCACGAGCGGCGGCACGGCGTGCGGGCGTCCGTCGTCGCCCATCGCGACCATCGTGAAGTAGCAGCTGTTGGTGTGGCGGCGGATTCCGGAATGGATGTTCTCGGTCTCGACTCTGATACCGACCTCCATCGAGGTGCGGCCGGTGTGATTGATCGAGGCCGACAGGATGAGGAGCTCGCCCACGCGGATCGGTTCGCGGAAGATCACCCGATCAACCGACAGCGTGACCGCGTATCGACGGGAGTACCTGCTCGCGCAGGCGTAGGCCACCTCGTCGAGCAGTTTGAGAAGGGTGCCGCCGTGAACGTTCCCGGTGAAGTTGGCCATGTCGGGCGTCATGAGCAACGACATCGACAGTGTCGACCGGTCGGCGTCGGAGACGTGGTGGCCGTGTGGTGGCTGATCGTCGGGCGGAGGTTGTCCGGCGTCCATGCGGCGATCGTAGCGGGTGCATCGTTCCTGCGTGCGGTGTGTTCGACGACCGCCTCGCCGATCACCGGATGTCGTCAGCCTGCTGGCTGTCCGTCGTTGGAGCGTTCCTCGTCGATCAGTTCCTTCGTCCGCAGCAGTCGAAGCGATGTCACCAGCGCGACACCGCCGACGATGTTGAACAGCACCGCGTACCAGAACCACCCGAGCCAGTCGAGGTAGCTGACGTCGGCACCGGAGAAGATGGCGCCGAAGATCAACAGCGAGTCGAGAACCGAGTGGAACAGCTGCAGACCGGCGAGCAGGAAGGCCGCACCGACGCAGGCAACGATCCGCGCCACAGGCGATTCGGTGCCCTGCTGCATGCGGGTCAGCAGGGTCATCGTGCTGCCGCCGAGCACCGCGAGGCAGATGGATTGCAGATCGAGAGGGGCATTGACGAAGTGCTCGGCGGATTCGGCCAGCGTCGAGCTCCACTCGGGAAATGCGCGGGTCACTATCCACATCATGATCGCGCCACCGACCAGATTGGCCGCGAGTGTGCCGACCCACAGCTTCGCCAGGTCGCGAAGTCTGCCGTCGCGCGCCACGACGGCTGCTATCGGCATCAGGAAGTCTTCGGTGAACAGTTCACTGTGCGCGAGGTAGATGGCGACGAGTCCGATGGAGAACGCCAGCCCCGCGAGAAGATGATTGTCGGTCTGGTGCAGCACGGCGAGCATCGCCATGATGCCCACGGACACCTCTATCCCGCCGAACAGGCCGGTGATGAGGATGGCGCGCCCCGTGCGGTGCAGGCGCTCCGAGCCTTCGGTGACGACGGCGTCGAAGCTGCGCTCCAGCTCGTCTTCGACGGGGCCGTCATTGCGTCCGATGCGCCGTCGTACTGCTTCGTCACTCATGGTGGCCTATCCATCGGGACGAGCCGGGCGGTGGCGTCGTCGGACTGTGGCGTTCTCGGGCTGTGGCGTCGGTGGCGGGAGCGGCCGGAGCAACTCGTCGGATGTCTCGTCTCGATGGTAGGAGACATCGGCCATCGGATTTCGGACATCGGCACGGCGTCGCCGTGTCTGTCGGAACGAGAACGCCCCGCGAGGGGTGAGGACGCGTACTCGACGCGCACCCACCCACTCGCGGGGCGTTGTGAGACCTCGGGGTCGATGTCTCGGGGTTTCAGCTCTCAGCGTGGGAGGGTCTCGGTGGTCACCGAGGCTCCGGCTGAGGCAGACACCGACGGGTCAGAGGTACTGACCGCACACGGGCCATGCACCGGGGCCCTGTGTCGCCAGAACGTTCTCGGCGACTCGGATCTGCTCTTCGCGCGATGCGTTGGCCGCGCTTCCGCTACCGCCGTTGGCTTCCCAGGTGCTCTGCGAGAACTGCAGGCCGCCGTAGTAGCCGTTTCCTGTGTTGGTTGCCCAGTTGCCACTGCTCTCGCAGTTGGCGACGGCATCCCAGTTGTGTCCATCCGCCGACGCTGTCGCTGTCGCGACACCGAACGGGGCAAGTGCGAGCGCGCCGATGATTCCGGCGCGAAGGGCGGTCTTCTTCATCCGCGTGGTCATAGTTCCTCCTATCAGTCACCCGGTGGGAAAATTTGACTGGTGTCGGGTGACTCGTATTTGGACCAACGGCGACCTTACGGAGTGATCACGGAAAGGTCACATCAAGTTCGTGACCTGCGGGGCTTCGATTAGTGAATATAAATACGACATTTTCCTGTGAAATGCCTGCGCATTGCGGCGTGTTGCCGTTCTATTTCGCACATTTAAATACATCCAAGAATGTGGCGTAGATCACTGCTATTTTGTGGCTTGGCGCACAGATATTCTCGAAAGAGTGACGGATATGAGTGTAGGGAAGAGGAGCCAATGTCAGACACGAGCGTGAGTCCCGTCGTCGTCACGCGTGACGGACCACTCGGGTACCTCAGATTGACCGACAGCCGACGACGTAACCCCTTGTCGACGTCGACGATGAAGGCCGCGACGGCGGCCCTTCAGGACTTCGACGCGGATCCCGGCGTGCGAGTTGTCGTCATCGGCGCCGAAGGCCCGGCCTTCTCTGCGGGACACGATCTGACCGAACTCGTCGACCGCACTCTCGACGACGAGGAGGCGATCTTCGCGACGTGCGTCGAACTCATGACGACCATCCACGAGATCCGCCAGCCGGTTATCGCGCAGGTGGCAGGCGCTGCCTTCGCTGCCGGTTGCCAACTCGTTGCGACGTGTGATCTGGCCGTGGCGTCGACGCGTGCCTCGTTCAGTACCCCCGGAGTGCGAATCGGCTTGTTCTGCTCGACACCGATGGTGGCGCTGACCCGGTCGATCGGGCGTAAGCGAGCGATGAAGATGTTGCTCACCGGTGAGCCGATCGACGCGCTCACGGCGGCAGAGTGGGGTCTGGTGAACGATGTCGTCGAGCCCGACGATCTGGAGTCGACCGTCCGTGCGCTCGCGCTGCAGATCGCAGGCTCGAGTGCGTCGACCCTGGCGATCGGTAAACGCGCCTTCTACCGGCAGATCGACGAGTCCGAGCCCGACGCCTATCGATCGATGAGTTCGACAATGGCCACCAACGCGATGACCTGCGATGCGCAGGAGGGCATCTCGGCGTTCCTGGCCAAGCGTGCACCGGTCTGGTCGGACCGTTGACCGAGAAATCCGGTCAGCCCGGCTGACGTAGGTTCGTGGCGCGGCCGCATCACGCCTGTCGGCTCCGCTGACGTGCGATTCGGGATCAGGTGCCCGCGGCGCCCTGGTCGCGGTCTCCGGCGGTCAGCGTGGCCTGTTCTTCGTCCCTGATCCGTTGTTCCTGTTCGTTGTGACGCCGTGCCTCCTCGACCTCTTCCGTTGTCGGTCGACCCGACGAGACGAGCACGTCTGCCCAGCGCGTCGACGGGTCGATGTCGATCAACAACGCTTTGCACAGCAGCGTCAGCGGAATGGCGAGAAGTGCACCGAGCGGGCCGATCACCCAGGCCCAGAAGATCAGCGAAAGAAACGTGACGGTCGTCGTCAGTCCGACGGAGTCGCCGACGAATTTCGGCTGGATCACCGACTGGATCACGAAGTTGATCACCGAGTAGATGATGATCACCCACAGAGCCAGCGTCCATCCGCCGTCGAGAAGTGCCAGGATCGCGGGCGGGATGAGCCCCAGCACGAAGCCGATGTTCGGGATGTAGTTGGTGATGAACGAGAGCAATCCCCACAGCAGGGGAAGTGGAATGCCCATCAGCCAGAGCGCGCCGGTGTCGAAGGCGGCGACGATGAGACCGAACACCGTCGAGACGACCAGGTAGTTGCGGGTTCCCGACGCAAACGTCTGCAGAGCGTTCGCCACTTCGGGGCGTACCCGCCGCAGCACGGTGAATCGCTCGTCGGAATTGATCGAGTCGATGGCCATGAACAACAGCACAGTGAGGACCAGGATGAGGGCCGAGGCTGCGTTCGCGGTGCTCGATACGACATCGCCGACGACGTCGAAGACCTTGCCCGCGTCGACGTGCGAGAGCATGTCGTTGACCTTGTCCTCGCCGACTCCGTGATCGGCCAGCGCCTTCTGGACGTCGTCGATGAGATCGTTGAACTTGTCGCTGTACTGCGGCAGGATCGTCGCGAGCCTGGCGATGCAGTAGATCACCGAGGCGAACAGGCCGACGATGATCCCGTAGACGAGCACTATCGTCGCGAGGAACGCGGTCCACTTGGGCCAGCCCTTGCTGCGCAACCACCCGGGCACCGGGGCCACGGCGACCGTCATCATCAGGCCCAGGAAGACCGGGCCGACGATCGATCCGATCGACTTGATGCCGAGCACCGCGACGACGATGCCCGCGATGGTCAGCAATACCACCGTTCCCCGGGGTAGCGCCCACGACGGTGACCCGGGATCGTCGACCGCTGTCAGGCCAGGGTCGTCGACCGCGTTGTCACGGGGTACTACCTCATCCGATCCAGCGTCCTCGTCCGCCATGTCGACCTTTCTGTCGGCGTCGGCCCCGCAGTGGTTCCCCCGTCAGTGCTCCCCGGCTCGATCCTCGAGGTGCTGTGTTCGGGACGGCCCTGTGCGACAGGCGTTGTCGCAGCATGATCCGAATCGGACGTGGTGTTCCGCCCGGCAAAGCCTGCCAGCGGATGTCGATGTGCTGGCGTGCCAGGGCCGTCGTCTCGGAGCCCAGTGTCGAGGCGAGTACGGCATCGGCAACCTCGCGTACGCGATCGGAGTCGGCAACCAGGTCGTCGTGGTAACGGGCGATCAGTCCGATACGCACGCGGCTCACCTTCGCGTCACGCCCGGGCGCACGCTCGGACCCGGAATCGTGGGCTCCGGAATCTTCGGCACCGGAATCGTGGGCAACTGTGTCGGGCGCCCCGGGGCTGTTCGGACTGTCGAGTTCGACGAGCACGACGAGTCGACCGAGAGCGTGTCGAATCCGGGTGGCCAGTAGCTGTTTGACGACCCGGTCGCTGACGCGAATCATGTCGTCGTCGGTGTCCAGAGTGCGACCGACGCGTCGAACACGGCCGAGCTTTCCGGTGATCGACGAGATCAGATGGGCGATGTCGCGGTCGGGTTCCTCGAGTCGACGACTCGCCTCCACCAGCCAGGCATCGGTCTGGTCGTCGTCGTCGATGTCGATACGCCGAGGATCTGTGCCGGTGCGCCCGGTGTCCGCGCGTCGACTGTCGTGCGAACCCGCGCCGTTGTGCGTTCTGTTCGTTCGCGTCATGGTCGTTCTCCTCTCTGCATGCTCGATTCGGTGGTGTTCTCCCCGGGTCGCCACGGTGCCAGGCGGGTCGCGAGGTACCTCCGACTTCGCTGCAGGTGGCCGCGAACCGAACCGACCGAGATCTGCAGAACCCGTGAGATCTCGGTGAGGGACAGACCCTCGGCCTCTCGCAGCCACCATACGGCTCGTGATGTTTCAGGCAGAGTCGTCAACTCGCTTCGCAATGCCTCGACGAGCGTGGTGTGCAGCACCGCGTCGGAGGGAAGGGGGCGCGGATCGGTGAGATCGGCGAAGCGTTCCTGTTCGGTGGGGACGTCGCGGCGTCGACGCCAGTGATCGACCGTCCGGCGATGCGCGATACCGAACATCCAGGTCTTGAAGGAACTGCGAAATGCGAAGTCGGGCAATCCGCGCCACGCGTCGAGCAATGTGTCCTGCGCCAGATCCTCCGCCGTCTGCGGATCGTCGACCATACGACGCAGGTAGCGCAGTAGCGCAGGCGACACTTTGCCGACCAGTACCGAGAATGCCTCGGCGTCACCGGCCGCGGCAGCGGCGGCCAGTTCGTCCCCGGAGAAATCTCTCAACGACGGGCCTGAAGGTGGTCGTGATGCCGGACTCGGTGCTGCCGCGTGGCGGCTGGCCGATGACGGTGGTTCGTCACTGTGTCCGGCATCACGCGAATTCACGCGTGCAGATATCGGATTCACTACGACTGACCTTATACGGGTGTGAGGCGGCAGCGGGTCGTACTGCTCCGCATCCCCCGGTTCGGTGGATCGCCGGACAACGCGCAGGAGATTAAGCGCGGGTCCGAGATCGCCGGACTCAGGTTGTCCCGTCATCCAACGCGATGAGAATGAGGAAAGAGGAACGTCATGGCAGACACCGCAACCAATCAGTCGAAGTCCACCACGGCCGGTACGGACAGTGCCAAGGGCGGCAGCGCCGTCGCATTGACCGATGCCTCCAGGACCGACGCGTCCAAGTCGGTGGCACCTGCGGGAGAGCGTGGCAAGACATCCATCGCCGATCAGGTCGTAGCAAAGATCGCGGGCATCGCGACGCGTGAGATCAATGGCGTGTACGACGTCGGCGGCGCGACCGAACGCATGGTGGGCAAGGTGCGTGAGGTGATCCCCGGCACGGGCACCAGCACCACCCAGGGCATCAACGTCGAGGTCGGGGAGCGTCAGGCCGCCGTCGACGTCTCGATCGTCGCCGACTACGGCGTGGCCATCCATCAACTGGCTGCGGCCATCCGTCGCAACGTCATCACCTCGATCGAGCAGATGACCGGCCTGGAGGTGACCGAGGTGAACGTCACCGTGCACGACATCCACTTCGGCGACGATGACGACGACTCGTCGGATACCCCGCGGGTCCAGTGATGTCGGATACGTCGGTACCCGACGGCGCGGTACCCGACGGCGCCGTGCCTGAGGGGGCTGCCGGCGGTGGCGGCTCGGTCGCCGAACAGGTGGCCGCCGCCGCGCTGGCGGTTCCCGGGGTGACCAGCTTGCACTCGGGCGTCTTCGGCGAGGTCGCCACCTATCTGCCCGGAAGTCGGGTGGGGGGTGTGCAGATGTCGGACGGCTCGGGCGAGGTGCACATCGTGGTCGACATCAATCACGACCTGCGTGCCGTCGCCGACGACGTGGTGACAGCCGCGTCACAGGCCGCCGGTGTGCCGGTCTCGGTGGTCGTCGAGGACGTTTCGGTCGGACCCACATCGCCCGACGACACATCACACGGCGACACATCACACGGCGACACATCACACGGCGGCACATCACACGGCGACGTCATACAGGGCGCCGTCGTGGCGGACGACGCCACAACTTCGAACAACAGAGGTGAACAACGATGATTAACAACGCGGTGGTCGGACTCATCGTCGGATTGCTGCTCGCAATCGCGGCGACGACCGGCGGTTTCAGTGGTTTCATCCTGGCCATCGTGCTCGGGGTCGTGGGACTGGTCATCGGCCTGCACCGCGACGGCGTGCTCGATCTCGGCCGGCTGCTGAAGAGCAGGAATCGTGGCTGATGCGGTGACGGTCACCCGCGGCGACGTGGGCGCCGCGGCCCTCGGCACAGCGGCGCCCGCGCTGTCGCCGGAGGCCGCGGACCCCTCCGACCCAGGTTCGCGCGGGCGGCTGATCCTCGACGATC
Organism: Gordonia otitidis NBRC 100426; assembly: GCF_000248075.1. Lineage (GTDB taxonomy): Bacteria > Actinomycetota > Actinomycetes > Mycobacteriales > Mycobacteriaceae > Gordonia > Gordonia otitidis. Next base: position 19,474 of record NZ_BAFB01000114.1, read on the forward strand.
GCGTCGGTGAGAAGGTCGCCGAGCGTGCTGCGCTCGATGTCGACGGGGTGATCGAATCCGACGGTAAAGGCGGGTCGGTGCTCAACGCGATCAATCCGCTCTCGGATGGATATCCGTCCGCATCGACGGACATGTCGCAGACCGCGCCGATCATCACCCTCACGATCGCGGTGAGGTGGCCGTGCGCGGTGGCCTCGGTGTGCGCCGAGGTACGCGATCACGTCGCCGCCGAGGTCACCAGACTCACCGGAGTCCGGCCGTCACGCGTCGACGTCACTGTCGCCGAGATAGCGACCGGGGCGCAGGCGAAACGTCGACAGGCCGGATTCATCGAGATTCCGAACCCGACGCAGTCGGAGAAGTCGTCGCGGGCGCCGGGTGCGGACAGTGGCGTCGAGGAGGAGGAATCATGAGCACAACCGAGTCGGACACCGTCGAGTCGCGGACAGGCGAGTCGCGGAAAGGCGAGTCGACCCCGATCGAGTCACAACCAGTCGAGTCCCGCAGTGTCGCCCGCGCCCATGCGCGCGACACACACAAGGGCAAGGTGTTCACCCCGGCCGCAGGACCGAAATCGGTTGTCTCCGGGGTGATCATCGGTCTCCTGCTGCTCGCCCTGGTCGCGGTCGCCATCCATGATCTGCTGATCAAGGCCGGCTGGGTGTCGGACACACTCTGGCTGCAGTCCGCTGCCGATTGGCTCGACGGCGCCACCTGGAAGGACTGGATGTGGGCGGCCGCGGTCGGTTTCATCGTCGTGGGTCTGCTCCTCGTGTGGACCGCTCTCGCTCCCCGTCGACGCACTCACATCAGTCTCGGCGACTACGAGGTCTTGTGGACCCGACGCGGAGACGTCGCACGACGATTCAGCACTGCCGCTCTGTCGGTGTCGGGTGTCGAACACGCGACGACCGTCGTCGGCCGTCGGCGGGCAAAGGTTCTCGTCACCACGAACAGCGGCGTTGACGAGGCGGAACTGCGCGACGTCCTCGACAGTGTGGCGACGTCGTTGGAGAAGTCGGTACGCGTGAAACTGAAGGTGGTCACCCGGCACAGGAAGGGAGGTTCGCGATGAACCGCGGACCAGCATCGTTTCATCGGATCACCGCCGGGCTCATCGGAGTGGTCTGCCTCGTCGTCGGGGTGGGCGCCGTGCTGTGGAAACTCGACGTTCCCAAGGTGCGTGAGTGGGCCGACCATCTCGATTCCGGATGGCCCGCACGTCTCGACGGCACCGACTGGTGGACGGTGGTGCTGTTCGCCATCGTGATCATCGGACTGATCTGGGGGTGGTCATTGATCGCGAGTGCGATCCGCCCGAGCAAGGTCGACGATCTCGAACTCGCGGGAAGCAACGACGACGGCGAGCTCATCGTGGCGCCCAAGCTGATCGCCAATGCCGTCGCCGACGACCTCGCCGGACACACCATGTTCGACGATGTGTCGGCCAAGGCGCTCGACGACCGCGGTCGTAAGCTCATCCGGGTCACGGTAACCGCGCCACCGACCTACTCATACGACGAGGTAGCCGCTGTGCTCGGGCCGGAGATCGAGTTGATCCGCTCGGCCGTGGACGGTTCGGATGTTCACGTGCAAGGTCTCGTCCACCTCGAAACACCCAAGGACTGACGGGATCCGGTCGGATGCAGCGCATGGCTGCGGCAGACGCGCTGTCGTACTGGATGGCACCGATCATCCCCAACGACCAGTTCGCGGTGTACGTTTTCGCCCACCGAGAAGTCGACGACCCGCGCGTCCTCGCCGCGTGGCTCGCGGCGCGGGCGCAGCGTGTGCGCGATCTGAGGCTGCGTGTGCTCGATGTCCCGCTCACACTCGATCGTCCCTACTGGGTGACCACGGACGTCCGAGCGGAACAGTTCGTGGTCGACGACGTCGCACGCACCTGGCAGCAGTGCCTGGCGGCGCTGGCGCAGCGCATGTCCGATCAACTCGATCCGACCGACATGGCCTGGCGTGTCCACGTATTCGCGCCGGTGAGCGGTGTTCCCGGGACGCCCCACGAGTACTCGCAGCCCGGGGAGCCGATCAGCGGGTGCGGCGGTCCGACACCCGCCGCCGACAGCGATGCAGGAGTCGTTGTCGTACTACAGATCTCGCACGCGCTCGGTGACGGTCGACGTACCGCCGAGATCGCTCGCGAACTCTTCGGGACGCGAGTCTTTGGCGCCGAGCCACGCCGATCGGTGACCCGGGCTGCGCCGGATTCGGCGTTACGCGTCGGCAGTGCCCTTCTCGGGGCGGCGCGTTTCCCCGGTCAATTCGCATCGATGGTCGCGCGTGGCGCCGTCGCGTGGCGCCGACATCGCGTTGCTCCGGTCGAACACGGTGGGGGAGTGGCGCTGTCGCGAGTGAACAAGCCGTCCGGACGCTCGCGGACCCTGCGCACACTGACTGTCGAGCGTCGCACGTTGCGAATCGGGGGATGTGGCGTGACGGTCGGTGCGTTGGTGGCGATCTCGCTGGCGCTGCCCCGTTTCCTCGCCGACGTCGACGACCGGCTCGTCGTCGAGCTGACAGTGGCGCGATCGCCCAGGAGGGGCACCCGCAACAACTTTCGTAACGTCGGTATCGATCTACGGGTCGACGAACCGGACCTCTGTGAGCGCGCACGGCGGATCGCGGCCGACATCGATACGGCACGCCGTTGCGACGACGATCCGACGCGCGTCGCGTCGCGAGCCGCGACGGCTGCGACTCCGGCGGCGCTGACCCGTTGGGGCATAGCGCATTTCGATCCTGAGGTTGTTCCCGAGCGGGTCACCGGCGTCACCGTCGTCTCATCCGTGGATCGGGGTCCGGCAGATCTGATGCTCGACGGTCGGCCGGTGCTCGCCACCGCCGGGTTCCCGGCGTTGTCCCCCGTGCAGGGGCTGACACACGGAGTACACGGTATCGGTGACCGCGTCACGATCTCGGTGACGACGTCTCCGGAGGTCTGTCCGGACGTCGATGCCTACCTCGCGGGGCTGTCGGAGGCGATCGATCGCCTCGCTCGTGCAGGGTCGGACAACGCGGTCAGAGCTGGTCGTGCGGGGAGCGAGCCGGATCGTGCCCGCTCGGAAGGGAATTCCGCGACCCGCGGGTGAGGCGCTTGGGCAGGCGGTCGGCGAGTCCGCCGAGCGGGGCGACGGTCTGGTTGAGCAGGTCGACCGTTTCCGCCAGTTCGTGGACGGTGTCCTGCATCGCGATGAGATTCGGCGCGAGTGTGGCGATGACCTCGGTGAGCTCGGTGATTCGGTCGAGAGTGCCACCGGGCGTGATGGCACGTTCGACGGCACCGTCGTCGCCGACGAGCTGATCGAGCAGACCGCCGTCCGTGGCGAGTCTGTCGAGAGCGCCTCCTGGTTCGGTCGCCTTGTCGAGCAGACCGCCGGGCGCGGTGAGCTGGTCGACGATGCCGCCCTCCGAGGTCAGGCGTTCGAGGATGCCCTCGTTCTCCGTGAACTGGTCGACCACACCGCCGGGCCGAGTGAGTCGGTCGAGCGGGCCGTCCTTGGCGGTGAGTCTGACCAGGATGCCGTTCTCATCGGTGATCTGGTCGAACAGGCCGCCGGGTGCGGTGAGCTTTTCGAGCAGTCCGTCCTTTGCGGTGAGCCGGTCGACCACGCCGCCCGGCGTGACCAGCCGCTCGAGTGGACCTCCCGGCGCGATCAGCCGCCCCAGCGGGCGGTCGGGAGCCATCAGATCGGCCAACTGTGACAGGAGCGCGAGTGGAGCACGCGCGCCGCCGAGTTCTGCCCCGGAGATGCCGATCGCCTGCCCGATCTCATGCTGCACACTGGTCGCGGTGACCCGTGCGATCGCCACCGCGGACTCCGCTGCCGTGAGCGCCACGCCGGTGATCGCGAATCCCAACCGGAACGGAAGGTCGATGGCCGAGCGGATATCCGGGCTGGTGATGTCGACTTCGACGTCACGTTCTTCGACCACGAGTTTCTCCTATGTCAAGCGACACCCTAGCCTTTCGCGGACGCGTCGTCGCCCGCTTTCGCCGCCGCCTTCGCGGCCTTCTTGAAATCCCGGACCTTCTGCAGAGAGACGGGATCGGTCACGTCGGCAACGGAGCGAAATCCCTTCTTACCGTAGTCGCCGACGACCGCCGTCCACCCACGCGGGGCGACGTCGAGTTGCTTGGCGAGCAGCGCGGTGAAGATCTTCGCCTTCTGATCGCCGAAGCCGGGGAGGGCCCGAATCCGGTCGAAGAGTTCTCTGCCGGTCGTCGCCGTGGACCACAGTTGGGCGGTGTCGCCGTCGTAGTCGTCGACGATGACTCGGGCGAGCGCCTGGACACGTCCGGCCATCGAGCGTCCGTAACGGTGGATCGCCGGCGGCGTTGCGCACAGGTCGGCGAACGTGTCGGGGTCGGCATCGGCAATCGCCACGGGATCGAGCGAACCGAACCTGTCACGGATCTTGGCCGGTCCGGCGAATGCCCGCTCCATCGGGAACTGCTGATCAAGCAACATCCCGGTGAGCAGCGCAAAGGGATCGGTCGACAACAGTTCATCGGCGGCGGGATCCTGGGCGATCTGCAGTTTTGCCATGGCCTCATCCTAGGGACTCCTACACTGACGCCATGCGCAGATGGGGACGGGCCGCAGGGGTGCGGCGGACGGTCGCGGTGATGGCAGCCGCGGTGGTGGCGATGACCGGACTCACGACGGCCGGTGTCGGCAGGGCGCACGCGATTCCCGAGTACAGCGATCCGAACTTCGTGACCTCATTGCGGTGCGGCAGTGCCAACCCGTGGCCGCTCGGCCCGCTCGACATCCACGTCGACGTCTTCAACGACATCCGTTTTCCGTCCGACGGACTACCGGGGCCCGCGATCGAGCTGATCGGGACCGACCGGGCGCGCGCGGGACTCGTCGACTACTCGATGGAGGTCACGGTCTCATGGCGCAACCTGGCCACGGGGCGCAGCGGCGTGGTCAGCGCACCGAGTCGTGCGAGACACATCTCCTGGCAGATCGTTCTCCACCCCGGCCCCGGCCGGGTGTCGTTCGTGATCCACCAGAAGATAGGGGCCATCGCATTCGTGCCCATGGTCAACCCGCAATTGTCGTCCTGCAGAGGAACTGCGAACGCCTAGCGTCGTTCTGAACGAGGAAACCGGGTCCGGGCGTGCTGCCGACCCACTGCACTCTGGTCTCGCGTCGCGGATCCGATGCCCGAAGCATCACGATCTGAACTCGATGTCGTCGCGCCGTCACGGTTTCGCCCGTACTGACATTCAAAGTGCCTTCACGCTGAACAACATTGGGTAACGTGACAATCACGTCCGGGGCCGCGGCGCACCTGAGAGTCGAGTGTCCCCCAAAGCCGAGTATCGAGGCGAGGTCAGGAAATGTCGCAAGCACGTTCTGCCCCTTCATCCGAGCAACACACAGCCAGAGTCATCGGCGTCAGCGTCGCTGCGGCCGTCGGTGGCTTTCTCTTCGGTTTCGACAGTTCGGTCGTCAACGGCGCCGTCGACTCCATTCAGCAGACCTTCGGGCTCGGCGACCTGTTCAAGGGCTTCGCGGTCGCCATCGCACTGCTCGGTTGTGTCGTGGGTGCATGGTTCGCCGGTCGGCTCGCCGACATCTGGGGTCGTAAACGCGTCATGGTTCTCGGCGCGGTCATGTTCGCCGCGTCGGCCGTCGGCACCGCCTACACCCAGACGGTGTGGGATCTGCTCATCTGGCGCGTGATCGGCGGTCTCGGCATCGGAATCGCGTCGGTCATCGCGCCCGCGTACATCGCCGAGATCGCGCCCGCCCGGTACCGCGGTGCGCTCGCGTCGATGCAACAGCTCGCCATCACGCTCGGTATCTTCGCCGCGTTGCTGTCCGACAAGCTCTTCCAGCAGGCCGCCCCCGGCGGTGAACCGATGAACACGCTGTGGTGGGGTCTGGAAGCCTGGCGGTGGATGTTCCTCGTCGGCGTCGTCCCGGCAGTCGTGTACGGCGTTCTCGCGCTGTTGATCCCGGAGTCGCCGAGATACCTGGTCGGACACAATCGTGACAAGGAAGCCGCCCGCATCCTCGAGGAGGTCACGGGCGAAGAGCATCCACTCGCTCGTGTCAAAGAGATCAAACTGACAGTCAAGCGTGAGTCGTCGGCCAAGCTGTCAGACCTGCGCGGGCCGTCGTTCGGTTTGCATCCCCTTGTCTGGGTGGGTATCTGGCTGGCCATCTTCCAGCAGTTCGTGGGTATCAACGCCATCTTCTATTACTCGACGAGTCTGTGGACATCCGTCGGTTTCAGTACCGACTCCGCATTCACGACCTCGGTCATCACGTCGGCGATCAACGTGGTCATGACGTTCGTGGCGATCCTCTTCGTCGATCGCATCGGTCGGCGTGTGTTGTTGCTGTGGGGTTCGGTCGGCATGTTCATCGGCCTCGTCATGGCGTGCGTGGCGTTCACCCAGTCGCACTACAAGGAGACCGGCTCCGTCGGCGACACGCAGTGCACCCCGGGGAACACCAACTCCGACTGTCTGACACTGAACGGGCACTGGGGTGTCGTCGCGCTGATCGGTGCCAATCTGTTCGTGATCGCGTTCGCCGCCACCTGGGGTCCGGTCATGTGGGTGATGCTGAGCGAGATGTTCCCCAACAGCATCCGGGGCGTGGCACTCGGCGTGTGTACGGCGTTCAACTGGCTCGCCAACTTCACCATCTCGATGCTCTTCCCCGAGGCGAGTGCATCGCTCGGACTCGGCTGGGTCTACGGGTTCTTCGCGTTCTGTGCCGCGGCGTCGTTCTTCTTCGTCAAGGCGAAGGTCCGCGAGACCAAGGGCCTCGAGCTCGAGGACATGGATGCCGTTGCCGCCGAGGACCTATCGCGCTTCGAGGCCACGCGGCGTGCGAAATCAAGCTGAGCGCGAGACCCGCGGGGATGTCGATGGCCCCGGTGCGGTCCCCAGTGCAGTCGTCAGCAGGTACTGGGCCGTGAAATAGCTTGCGAGCACCCAGGCCTCGCTGACCCGACGTGCCGTCGCCCCGCGGACGAGGTGTCGACGATTCAGGATCGTGAAATCCGATGCGAGGAACAGTAACCCGCCGATACGGGTCGACGGCTGTGGGGTATCGAGGTTGCCGGCGAGTGTCGACATCATCGCCAACGTCGTGCCGTACGGCATGAGAACGGTGAGTGGCCGCGGTCGATGTGTCGCGAGAACCGCTGCCGCTTCACTGAGCGCGGCTATCCGCGGTGCGAATGCGCGCAGGCTGGGACGCGCACCTCGGCGGAACAACAGGCCACAGTAACCGAGTTGCCCCGCGGCGAAGAGCGCCGCTCCGGTCGCGAGTCGACGGTCCTTGACCGTCCATTGCGCCGCGGTGTCTGCAGGACTGAACTCTTCGAGGAGCATTGCGCGGTCGCCTGCGGCCGAGAACACGATAGCGCCAGCGAGCAGGGCGTCGTCGATTCCCGGTCTGGCGAGGCGTCGACGTGCCCTCCATGCCGCTCGTCCGGCGAGTAGGGCGAGCGGAACCGGCTTGGTGACGGCCGCTGCGCGGTGCGAGCCGAATGCGCCGGCGATCGTCGCCGCGGCCGACGCAACCGAGTATGCGATCGCGAATCCGGTCTCTCCCGAGACCTGTGGCCGAGTCGTCAACGCATCACGGTCGCAACGAATGCCCGGATGTCGTTGTCCGCCATACGGTTGGCACTGTCCTCCGACAACGTCAGGTAGGGGCGTGGCGAGACCTGTCGATCGGCGGATCGTGCGTCGTTGATGTATTTGAACGTCAGCGGCACGATGACGGACGGATCGACGAGTCCCTGCGTCATCATCACGGGCCGGGTGAAGCCGCGGACGGGCAGCACCGACGCCGCCTCGAGGACACCGGCGAGCTCGCGATTACCCGAGAGTGGTTTGGAGAACAGCGATCCCAGTGACAAGCCGTCCACTTCGCGCGTGAGGTCGGCGACGCACTGATCCGCCGCACGGTTGAGCCAGGTGCGGCCGCTCTCGGTGAGGTAGTCGACGACGTCCACCGACGGCCGTGCACGACTGATCGCACTGAGCGTGTAGAGGGCGTCGGCCGTCAACCCGGCGGGTAGCGTGACGGTACCCGGGCCGAGTTTGGTCAGCAGCGACGAGAATTCTGCGGGAATCGACGACGCCGCGGCACCGCGGAAGTCGAGGGTGGGGCCCTGCAACGTGGTGGCGATGCGGGCGAGGGTCACCGCGGCGGCCGCGCCCTGGCCCTGACCGACCACCGCCCACTTGCGCGCGAGACTGTCGCCGAGCGACCGCGTGGCTCGCACAGCGTCGACGATATTCCGAGCGGTCGCGTCGGAGTCGAAATACTGTGGGGTTCCTGCGGTTCCGAGTCCTGCATAGTCCGTGGTGACCACTGCGTATCCGCGCGAGAGCCACGCACGTGCCTGGTCGAGATCGGTGACGGTAGGCCGTGCCGACGGCGCACACGCGTCGGCCAAACCGCGTGAACCATGTGCCCATGCAATGATCGGGAAGCCGCCGGCGGGGGCGGTGCCGAAGGGCGTGAGTAGGACACCACTCGATCGCTGAGGCTTGTGGTCGGCGCCGGTGGTCGCATACGTGAAGACCGTGCCGTTCGCGGCGCCGGGAACGAGATCCGACGACGGAATCGTACGGCTCGAGTAGACCGCCCCTGCCGACCGGGCGGCAGTGGTGTCAGACGACGACTCCGTGGCGGCATCGGATTGCGACTGGACGGTGGGAGCGGCTGCTGCCACAGCAGGTGTGACGACACTGAGGCACACCATGGCCACACACGCGGCCGCGCGAATCGATCTGGTCGAGGGATGTCTCCGTGACCTCCGGCGACGGGCTGGTCTGGTCACTTGGCGTCCACCACGCCGATCGCCGGCAGGAAGAAGCACGAGCGACCCGCGTTGTTCGATGTTCCGTAGATGGCGGCCAGGACCGTACCGCTGCCGGTCTTCACCGGTGCGAGGCGTACGCCCGACAGCAACGGCAGGAGCACCGTCGCCCGGGGATCGGCCACGGGCTTGAGATCCTCGAATCCGCCCTGCAACGTCGAGGTGTTGAACCACGCGACCTGCATGTGTCCGTCGGCGGCGCCCCCGGTGCCGCTGGTCGCCGGGACGAAAGCGAATGCCGTTTCGCCCTTGTCGACCAGATTGAGCTTCTCCGGCAGCGAGATGCCGGGGATCAGTTGCAGCAGTGGTTCGAGCGGTTTGATCGCCGTCATGGGTTCGGTCTTCGCAGGCCACGGGCCGGGCGCGGCGCCCGCGGCACCGGTCACGATCCCGAGCGGGTTGTCGTCGGTCGGCGTCGTGCACAACGGTGCGATGGCCGGTGAGAACGGTTGGATGCCAACAGCCTTCAGAACTGACGTCACGTCTGCGCCCGCGGCCGGACGTGCGGATGCTCCCGCACTCACATCGCGCGATGCCGTGCTGCCGCCGAGAGCGACCGACAGTGTGTTGAGTCTGTCCTCGATGTCGGCGGTGGAGAGTTGCCCCAGTGACGACTTCACGGCCTCGGCGGCCTTGAGGGCGAGCTGGTCGACGCCCGCGGCTTTGAGCGCCTTGACCGCCTCGGCGAGCTCATGGTCGAGCGGCACACCGCCCAGCGCCTGCGGGTCGGGGGCGAGCGTGGTCGGTGGGGTCGGGAGCGCGGGATCCGCCGAGGCGGTCGCGGGTGCCAGGACGAGTGCGGCGAGTGCTGTTGCGACCCCGGCGACACCCAGGCGGAGTCGACGGGTGGTGCGCACTCGGCGACCGGTTGCCGCGCGCTGCCCTGCTGGTCGATGGACGGTCTCTGCGTGGTGTCCGTGTGCTGCCTCGTGCGCATTCTCGTGCACCGACGTCATCATGCTTCTCCTCGACAAGACCATCAGCGCCGTGCCGGTACGCATGGTGCTGATGTGACAGATGTTTCTAGAGTTACAAGAGACCACGAGTGCGGGTGGGACTTCAAGTCGTGAGTCCGAGCTGTGATGTGCGCGCGATACCTGTGCGACCGGCCAGACGACGAAGCCGGGGGAGCATTGGCTCCCCCGGCTTCGCGGTGTCGTGACGGTGACGTGGATCAGATGATCGCGAGTCCGATCGTCGGAACGATGGTGCAGTTGAGCACCTTGCCCTTGGTCTTGGTGGTGACGTCGCCATAGATCGTCGAGATGACTCGGCCCTTACCGGTCGAGGCGATCCCGGTGAACGTGCCCGGTCCGTCGGTTGCGTTGATCAAGGGGTTGCGCTTGAGCTGGAGTTGGCCGGTACGCCCGTTGTCGATGTTGATCCAACTCACGAGCAGCTGACGAGCCTGGTTGTTGATCGCGGGTCCGGTGCCGAGGCTCGTGTAGACATACCCGGCCTGTCCGCGCTTGGGCCCTGGCGCAGGCGCCTTCTGCGGGCCCGCCGTCACGAGCGCTCTGCCCAGTGAGTTTCCACCGCCCGGCATGCAGCCGAAGCCCAGCGTCGGATAGAGGAACTGTTGGATCTTGGGGGCGTTGGGTCCCTGCGGGATCTCGGGCTCTCCCGGCTTGGCCGCTTCCATGCGGGCGACCTGCTGACGTCCGGGCTCACCGAGGAAGTCGATGATCTTCTGCCAGGTCGACGCCACCTGGGGCGGGAGCCCCGGCTGATCGGCCATGGCGCGCGCCTGCTGCAGGAGTTGAGCGTTGACCTTGCCATCTGGACCCGGTGTCGTGACCGAGCCGATGATCGCAGGTGCGAAGGCTCCGAGGGAGTCCAACGTGCGCTGGTCGACCTTCGGCGCGGGCGTCGGTGCCGCAGTGGCGATGGCCGGGGCGGCGAGCGAGGCCGCGACGGCGACCGTTGCTGCGGCCACGGCGATGCGGGCGCGGCTGGTCAGTGCTGATAGACGCACGTGTCGGTGTCCTATCGGTTGTCGGTGTGTGTCGGGCACTCGGGACACTACCCGGGTGTCACCGCCCGGAACGCCGGTCGGATGACGTGGCGTCCCCCGACACCCCGGTGCTGTTGGCGCCCTGTCGCCGCGCAACCCGCACGGTTGTCGGTCAACAATGACGCCGCGTCATTCTAAGCCCCGGCGATGGGGCGGTGTCCAGGGGAGCCTAACGCCCGGCATGGCCAACTCCTGGTATGGGTGATGCAATTGTTACGTATGTTACGGGTCGCCGCGTCCTCGGGGCTGGTCGACGGACCGTGCGTGACCGAACTGGTTAGATCGACAGGAGTTCGATCAACGTCAGGTTTTCTCGATGGTGCGCCGCCCGGCTGTGTGCGGACGTCGCCGACCCTGGGTGAGGAGCACTGGTGACAGAGCAGACCGCAGCGACGGGTCGACCCGTCGCGAAGACGTCGGGACGGCGGGTGCCGGGTTGGAGGGGTGTGCGGCGCTGCGCGGTCGCAGCGGCGGTGCTCGCTCTTGGTACCTCGCTGCTGACGGCGTGCGGGGACGACTCGTCGTCGAGCTCGGAGGTCACTCTGCTGACTCACGACTCGTTCGATCTGCCGCAACCGGTATTCGATGAGTTCAAGAAGGAGACTGGCCTGACGCTCAAGGTCGTCAAGAGTGGTGACGCGGGTCAGTTGGCCTCGACGGTGTCGCTCACCCCCGGTTCACCGAAAGGCGATGCGGTGTACGGGATCGACAACACCTTCGCCGCCCGACCCATCGCGGCGGGTGCGCTCGAGCCGTACACACCGGCCGCCGCCGCCAACGGTGCCGACCGCTACGCAGTGCCCGATTCGAACAACGAGCTGACCGCCGTCGACCGCGGGGACGTCTGCCTCAACATCGACGACGAGTGGTACCGACGCGAGGGGCAGACCCCGCCGAAGAGCCTGCGTGACCTGACCGAACCGACCTACGCCAAGCAGGCGGCGCTGATCGATCCCGGTACGTCGTCGCCGGGTATGGCCTATCTGCTCAGTACCGTCGGCGTCTTCGGGGACAACTGGCAGGACTATTGGAAGCAGGTCTCCGCCGCCGGCGCGACGATCGTGTCGGGCTGGGAGATCGCATACAACCAGCTCTTCACCGCGGGAGAGGGCAAGGGCGCCAAGCCGATCGTGTTGTCCTACGCGTCCTCGCCTGCGGCGACGCCGGGAACGAGTGCGCTGCTCGACAGCTGCTTTCGACAGGTCGAATACGTCGGAGTGCTCAAGGGTGCGTCGAACACCGCGGGCGCCCGCAAGCTCGTCGACTTCATGCTCAGCCCCACCGTGCAGAAGGCGCTGCCGTCGTCGATGTACGTGTACCCGGTGCAGAAGGACACCCCGTTGCCCGACGGCTGGGTTCAGCGCGCACCCATCCCGCAGTCGACAGTCAACCTGCCACCGGCGTATATCGCGCAGAATCGGGAGACGTGGCTCCAACAATGGCGCAGCGCAGTCGGGCGCTGAGCGCGAACCGTGTCGGGAGCCGGCTCCTTGCCGTCATTCCCGTGGTGTTCCTCGGAGTGTTGTTCGTGTGGCCGGTCGCTGCGCTCGTCTGGCGTGCGATCACCGACAGCGCCGACGCCGCAACCGGTTCGTCGCTGACAGAACTGTTCACACGTACCCGAGCAGCTCATCTGCTGTGGGTGACGGTGGCGCAGGCCGCGGCGTCGACGGCGCTGTCGCTGGTGGTCGCAGCGCCGATCGTCTGGCTGTACTCGCGGTTGCGTGGAGCGTCGGCGATGGTCCTCGACGTGGTGGTGACAGTGCCGTTCGTACTGCCGACGGTCGTCGTCGGCGTGGCGTTCAGGGCCCTGATAGATGGGCCGCTCGCGTTCGCGCACATCGGATCCGGATGGTGGGCGGTGTTGCTCGCCCACGCCTTCCTCAACGTCGCCGTCGTGGTCCGCGTGGTCGGCGCGGCGTGGCGATCACTGGACACCCGCGCGCTCGACGCCGCCCGTACGTTGGGCGCCGGGCGATTCCGTGCATGGCGAACGGTGATCGCGCCAGCTTTGCTACCGGCGGTGGGTGCGGCAGGCACGCTGATATTCCTGTTCTGCTCGACGAGCTTCGGCGTCATCATCATCCTGGGCGGCGGCACACTCCGCACACTCGAAACCGAGATCTATCAACAAGCAATCGGCTACTTCCGGATACCGGAGGCGGTGGCGCTGTCCTTGGTGCAGATCCTCGTCGTCGTCGTCGCGCTCATCCTCACCCGCGTGGTCACGGCACGATCGCGGACCACCACGAAGGGCACCCGCGCACCAAGGCATCGTCGCATCACGGGTTGGGCCAGGGTTTCGGCGTGTCTGGCGTGGGTGTGGACTGTGGCGGTTCTCATCGTCCCGATCGCGGTGTTGGCGGTGCGATCGGTTCGTCCGAGCCGTGACGGGGCGTGGACTCTCTCCGGCTATCGCGCCCTGGCGGAGCCGGTCAATGGCGTGACACCCCTTGCAACACTGCGGTATTCGTTGGTGTCGGCCTTGCTCGCGATGATGATCGCGGTCGCCGTCGGCGCACTGGCGGCCGTCGCGCTGCACAACGCGCGAGGGACCGCGCGCGTGGTGGGTGCGGTTCTGGCGCTGATACCTCTCGGGATCAGCGCCGTGACACTCGGATTCGGATACCTGATCGTGCTGTCGGAGCTGCCCGGCCGCATCGCGGCGTCTGAGTTGATCATCCCGTGCGTGCAGGCCCTGATCGCTATCCCGGTGGTGATCGGGATCGTCGTTCCGGCGCTCGACGCGGTTCCCGATCGTGCACGCGCGGCCGCCGCGACGCTCGGAGCGGGTCCGCTCAGGGTGTTCTGCACCATCGACCTCCCCGCGATCGGCAGGTCGCTGGCCGCGGCCGCGGGATTCGCATTCGTCATGGCTCTCGGCGAGTTCGGCGCGACGAGCTTCCTGGCACGCGCGGACACCACGACTCTGCCCGTGCTGATCGGATCGGCACTCAATCGGCCGGGCGCAACGCAGCTGGCGACGGCGATGGCGGCATCGATGCTGCTCGTCGTGGCGACCGCGGTGGCCATGTTGGCCGTCGAACTACTCCGACCCCGCTCGGGAGCACCGATCTGATGCTCGAGCTCGAAGGTGTACGCATCTCGTACGGGTCGCAGACGGTCATCGACGATCTCGACTGGCGCGTCGGCGTCGACGGGCTCGTGACCGCGCTACTGGGGCCGTCGGGCTGCGGAAAGTCGACTCTGATCCGTGCCATCGCGGGCCTCGAGGACGTGGAACGGGGCAGTATCCGTCTCGACGGTGCCGATCTCGGCCGCGTCCCGCCGCATCGGCGCGACTTCGGTGTGGTGTTCCAGGACGGCCAATTGTTCGGTGGTAGGAGCGTCGGCGCGAACGTCGGATACGGACTCAGGGCCAGACGTATGTCGCGGACATCGGTCGCGCGGCGCGTGGCCGAGATGCTCGAACTCGTGCAGCTGCCGGGCTTCGAGAAACGCTCCGTCGACGAACTCTCCGGCGGGCAGGCGCAGCGCGTTGCACTGGCGCGTGCGTTGGCACCACACCCCAGGTTGCTGTTGCTCGACGAGCCTCTCGCTGCCCTCGATCGCAGGCTGCGTGACGACCTCGCCGTGGACATCGGGAGAGCCGTGCGCGCGACCGACACGCCCACGATCCTCGTCACGCACGACCACACCGAAGCGGCACTGATCGCCGACGCCATCTCGGTGATGAGGTCGGGCGACATCGTGCAGACGAATCCGCCTGCGCGACTGTGGAAGCGGCCGGTCGACGCGTGGGTCGCCCGGTTTCTCGGCTGCACCACCGTGCTGCCGGCCAGGCGCACCGACGGCACACTCACCACACCGCTGGGTGACGTCGACGCCTCCGCGGTGGGTGTCGATACGTCGTGGGAGACGGGAGAACTCGGTCTCCGCGCGGAATCGCTGACTGCGCGACTCGCCGACGTCACAGCGCACCCCTCAGCCACTGCCCTCGGTGACGTCGTCGCTGTGGCGGATCTTCCCGCGGGCCGCCGACTCCGGGTGTCGGCGTCGGTGGGTGACGTCGACGCGGTCTCGCATGACGACGTCCGGGTCGGCGACACTGTTGCGCTGCGTTTACGGCCCGAGCACATCGCGGTGATCGGACCGTGAGCCCGCGGATCGTGGTCGCCGGAGCCGTGACGAGCGTCGACAATCGACTTCTGTTGGCGCAGCGGCGTTATCCGGCTACCGTGGCCGGGTTGTGGGAGCTTCCGGGCGGTAAGGCCGAAGACGACGAGGACGTGAAGTTCGCGCTTCGTCGGGAATTACGCGAGGAACTCGACGTCGGTGTCGAGGTGGGGGAGCGTCTTGCCGAGACGGTCGCCCTCTCGGACGACCTCACCCTCATCGCGCTGTGGGCACGGATCACTGACGGCGTGCCCCGCCCCGTCGAACATTCTCGATTGCGCTGGGTCACAGCCGAGGAACTCGACAAGATGGTTGCCGGGCACCAATTGGTACCCGCCGACACCGTGTGGGTGCCCGAACTGTCCGGCGTACTGCGTCGAGCGCGATGAGGCGTTCCCGCCGCGCTGAGCGCTCCATCTCGTGTGACGCTCTCGCCGAGGTCGGGAGGGTCGGGCTGCCGATTCGTTACATCACGAATCAGTCATCGACCTGCGCACCCGGTCGGTCAACGGTTTAGGGTCGAACACCGAGCGTGGCCGAGAACGAGGCAGAGTCCGCGTCGCCGACTTGCGGTGTACACGAAACCGGTTGTGAGGGAACGGCGGAGGGTGGGGGATGGTGGGCACGATGCGGTATCGGCGTGCATTCCGATTGCGTGCAGTGACAGGGATGTCCTTCGTGAGGGCCTGCTGTCTCGTTCTCGTAGCGGCCATGGTCGCATTCGGCGCAACCGGGGTCCTCGGTGGTTGGCGGGCCGGTGCGGCACCACTCGGCTCATCCGGGTCAGCCGAGACCGGGTCGGGCGGGTCGTCCGGCCCCAACAGCGCCTTCTATACGCCGCCGACCGGTCCGCTTCCCGCGGCGGGGACATTGCTTCGAACGCAAGCGATGTCGACGTTCATCACGATCCCCAACCGGGCCGGCGGGATTCCGGCATCTGCGACGAGGATTCTGTACGTGTCGACCAATGGCCTGGGCAAGCGCGTGGCCGTCAGTGGCTACTACCTACAGCCCGCGCGGCGGTGGACCGGACCGGGGCCGCGACCGCTGGTGTCGTACGGTCCCGGGGCACACGGGATGGGAGACCAGTGTGCCCCTTCACGTCTGGTCGCTTCGCCGACCCTCGCCTCGCCGGGCGGTCCGATGGCCGAGATCGAAGCACTGATCACCTACAACCTGCTCGCCCGCGGATACGGTGTTGTGAGCACCGACTACATCGGGTTGGGAACTCCGGGCGACCACACCTTCGCGATGCGCGTCGACCAGGGCGATGCGGTGATCGACGCCGCCCGCGCCGCACTACAACTCCCGACGGTTGACCCCCGCACCCAGGTGGCGCTTGCCGGGTACTCGCAGGGAGGCGCAGCGACCGCCGCGGCAGCAGAACTCATCGACAGCTACGCCCCCGACCTCGCCAAGCAGGTCGTCGGCATCTATGCAGGCGGTGCGCCGACGGATCTGCGCAGCCTGCTCGATCATCTCGACGGCCAGCGTCTCGGCGGTGCGATCGGGTGGGCGATCGTCGGCGCGATGGCCCTGTATCCGGATATGGCACAACAGATCCCACCCATGCTCAATGCCGAGGGCAAACGCCTCACGAATCTCGTTCGTGGACAATGCATCGTGGCCACCACGCTGATCGGCTCACCGAGGACGAGCACCTGGACCGTCAGCGGAAAGTCGATAGGTCAACTCATAGACGAGACTCCGACCCTCGCCGCCCGGGTCAACGAGCAAAAAGTCGGGCTGCGCGCGCCGACCGACATCCCGATCCTGTTGTCCAGCAATCCCGTCGACCCGACGGTACCGGTGTCGCAGGGGCAGACCCTGTTCGCCGAGTGGTGCGCACAGCAGCCGCGGTCACTGGAGTATCGCAGTATCGCGTTCCCCGTCCTCGGCGGAACTCCGTTGGGCCACATCGCAGGCGGGGTCGCCGGATACAACGAGGCGTACGACTGGCTGGCCGACAGGTTCGCAGGTAAGGCGCCGGCGAGCGGATGCCTGCGCACGGCACCGTCGAACGGGCTCACGACCGGCTCTGCAGGATCGTCCGGCTCTTCCTGAGTGCGGCTGCCGGCTTCGGCTGCACACCGTGGGAACGCGATCGGAGGAGTGGGCGAGGAAACCCCGGCGCGCCGGGGCGCGGTCACGGGGTAGTTTCGGCGCCTGTGACGCAACAGCGACGAGGCCGGGCAGCGGAACCGCGAGCGCGACACAGCGCGCGTTGGCTGGCTCCGGCGTTGATGCTCGTCGGCGGAACCTCGATGTATCTCGGTGCTGCGATAGCGATCGAGTTGTTCGACACCGTGTCGCCCGCGGGAGTCGCCTGGCTGCGCATCGCGGGCGCCGCCGTGGTTCTGGCGGTGGTGGTGCGGCCCTGCCGTGATGCGTGGCGCTGGGGTCGGTTGCGGTTGGCCGGACTGTTCGGGCTGATGACAGCGGCCATGAACATCGCCTTCTACCTCGCACTCGACCACCTCCCGCTCGGCACGACCGTCGCACTCGAGTTCCTCGGGCCGATCGCGGTGGCCGCAGCCGGTTCCCGCACGAGACGCGACGTCGCGGCACTGCTCTCGGCAGTGATCGGCGTGGTGCTCATCGTCGACGTGCACTGGGCCGGGAGTGTGCTCGGCGTCGTGCTGGCGCTCACCGCCGCCGCGTGCTGGGCGGGCTACATCCTGCTGGGGCGGCGGGTCGCAGTTCGTGGAGCCGGGATCGAGGACCTCACCACGGGATTCGTGGTTGCTGCGATCCTGACCTCACCGCTGGCCCTGACCATCGGACCGGCCGTCGACGCGGGCGAGAGCATCTGGTGGCTGCTCCTGCTCGCGCTCGGGCTCGGTGTGCTGTCCACGGCGGTTCCCTACGCTCTCGACCAGGTGATCCTGCGGTCTGTGGGTCCCGCGAGGTTCGCGCTGCTGCTGGCGCTGTTGCCCGTGACGGCGGCAGTGGTGGGCTTCATCGCGCTGCGGCAGATCCCCGCGATCACCGAACTACTCGGAATCGTGGCCGTCGCCGGGGCGATTCTGCTGCAGGCGAGCCGCAGGTCGCACTGACGGGCGCCGCGCGTCGCTCCAACCAGCGGATAAGCGTGCCCTGCCGCTCGCGACCGCCCAGCAGGACGTGCCGCGACGACGTTCATGGTGCTGTGTGATCGCGCTCTCATCCTCCGAGCAGATACCCTGTTGAGCGTCGTAGAGTCCACATCCGGTGCCACCAACCGGATCGCCGACGGCCCGCGCATGCCTCCGGGACGTCGAAGTAGATGAAAGAGAGCTCAGTGAGCGCTGCCCCCAACTTCCGCAACGTCGCGATCGTCGCGCACGTCGACCACGGCAAGACCACGCTGGTCGACGCGATGCTCCGCCAGTCCGGAGTGTTCGGTGAGCGCGCCGAGCTCGTCGACCGCGTGATGGACTCCGGTGACCTCGAACGCGAGAAGGGCATCACCATTCTCGCGAAGAACACCGCGGTGCATCGTCGTCAGCCGGACGGCACCGAGGTCGTCATCAACGTCATCGACACGCCCGGCCACGCCGACTTCGGCGGTGAGGTCGAGCGCGGCCTGTCGATGGTCGACGGCGTCGTGCTGCTCGTCGACGCGTCCGAGGGTCCGCTGCCGCAGACACGCTTCGTGCTGCGCAAGGCGCTGAGTGCGTCGCTGCCGGTGATCCTGCTGGTCAACAAGACCGACCGCCCCGATGCGCGCATCTCGGAGGTCGTCTCCGAGACCCATGACCTGCTCCTCGACCTCGCCTCCGATCTTGACGACGAAGCGGCCACGGCGGCCGAGCAGGTCCTCGACCTCCCGGTGCTCTACGCCTCCGGGCGTGCGGGCATCGCCAGCACCGTCGAACCCGCCAACGGAGAGGTCCCCGAGGGAGAGAACCTCGACCCGTTCTTCGACGTCCTGATGGAGCACGTTCCCGCGCCCAAGGGCGACGCCGAGGCGCCGCTTCAGGCACACGTCACCAACCTCGACGCCTCGCCCTTCCTCGGGCGCCTCGGGCTGGTCCGCATCCACAACGGCACCCTCAAGAAGGGCCAGACCGTCTCCTGGATGCGTGAGGTCGACGGTGAGCCCGTCACCGAGCGCGCCAAGATCACCGAACTCCTCGCCACCGTCGGCGTGGAGCGCAGCCCCGCCGAGTCGGCTGTTGCTGGCGACATCGTGGCGATCGCTGGTATCCCCGAGATCATGATCGGCGACACCCTCGCCGACGCCGAGAACCCGGTAGCCCTGCCGCGCATCACGGTCGACGAGCCTGCCATCTCGGTCATCATCGGTACCAACACCTCGCCGCTCGCGGGACGGGTGAAGGGTCACAAGCTGACTGCTCGTATGGTCAAGGACCGCCTCGACACCGAGCTCATCGGCAACGTGTCGCTGCGCGTCGTCGACATCAATCGTCCCGATGCCTGGGAGGTGCAGGGCCGCGGTGAGCTCGCGCTGGCGATCCTCGTCGAGCAGATGCGTCGCGAGGGGTTCGAGCTGACCGTCGGTAAGCCGCAGGTGGTCACGCGCAAGGTCGACGGCAAGGTGCACGAGCCGTTCGAGCACCTGACCATCGACGTCCCCGAGGAGTACCTCGGCGCGGTCACCCAGTTGCTCGCGGCGCGCAAGGGCCGTATGGACCAGATGAACAACCACGGTTCCGGGTGGGTCCGCATGGAGTTCCGCGTTCCGTCGCGCGGCCTGATCGGGTTCCGTACCGACTTCCTCACCGAGACCCGCGGCACGGGTATCGCCAACGCGGTTTTCGACGGCTACGACGCCTGGGCGGGTGAGATCCGAGCACGACACACCGGTTCGCTGGTGAGCGACCGTGCGGGCACGGTGACGCCGTTCGCGATGATCCAGCTCGCCGACCGCGGCACGTTCTTCGTCAACCCGGGTGACGACACCTACGAGGGCCACGTGGTCGGCATCAATCCGCGCGCCGAGGACCTCGACATCAACGTGACCCGTGAGAAGAAGCTGACCAACATGCGTCAGTCCTCGGCCGACGTCATGGAGACCCTGGCCAAGCCGATGCACCTCGAACTCGAGGGTGCGATGGAATTCTGCGCCGCCGACGAGTGTGTCGAGGCGACTCCGGAGGTCGTGCGGGTGCGTAAGGTGCACCTCGATGCGTCCACTCGCGCCCGTGAGCGTTCGCGCGCCAAGTCGCGCGACCAGGCGGCTGGCTGATCCCGACCGGGTTCGCGTCGCAGGACCGGCGTACCGGTTCAGGAGTCGACGGCCCCGGGTGAGAACTGGTGTGCAGTGGCCGGAGCGAGGTGTGGGGGTGAGCGGGTGGTGACCGGCAGCAGGTCTGTGTACGGACGCGGTGTCGTCGCTGGTCGCAGTCGCCTGCTTCTGGCCGTGCTCGGCGCTGTCGTCGCGCTGGTGACGGCGGGGTGCATGTCCGATCCGCCACCTCCGGTCCGTGAGACGGAGGTGCAGCAAACACCTGCGGAGTACCCGACGGAGAAGACGATCTACGTCGCAACCGACTCTGTCGGTGAGGGTTTCAACCCGCACCTGGCCGCCGACCAGAGCCCGGTGACCACTGCGATCGCCGCGATGACGTTGCCGAGTGCCTTCGAGCCGGTGCAGACACCCAACAGTGTCGTGTGGCAGCGTTCGGAGGCCCTGCTGACCTCGGCGGAGGTGACCTCGCAGGAGCCGTTCACCGTCACCTACAAGATCCACACCAACGCGCAGTGGTCCGACGGCCTGCCGGTCACCGGCGACGACTTCAGCTATCTGTGGCAACAGATGTCCCGCCAGCCCAATGTCGTCGCCCCGGCCGGCTACCGGTTGATCGACTCGGTCGAATCGAGCAGCGGCGGCAAGGTCGTCACGGTCAAGTTCGCGCGTGCATATCCGGCGTGGCGTGAGATGTTCACGTGGCTGCTGCCCAGCCACGTCCTCAAGGGCGCACCCGCGGGCTTCCAGACGGGTATGGACAGCGGGAAGCCCGTGTCGGCGGGTCCGTTCTCGGTGTTCTCCATCGACACCACCCGCGACGAGGTGCGCCTGATCCGCAACGACCGCTACTGGGTGAAGCCCTCGATCCTCGACCAGGTGGTCTTACGACGGGCTGGTACCGCGTCGCAGATGGTCGAATCCGTGCGGTCGGGTGACTCGTCGATCGCGACGCTGGGTACCGGGCCCGCCAGCAGTGCCGAGCTCGCCGCGGTCCCGGGGATCGCGACACAGCGCTCGGCGACGTCGCGGGCACTGGGCATCAGCGTCAACGCCCGTACCCCGGTCATGAACTCGGTGGCGGTGCGTCGGGCGATCCTGGGGATGATCGACCCGGCGGTCGTCACCTACGCGGGAGCCGGTGACCTCGTCGTACAGCCGTACGAGAACACAGTGTTCGCACCCTCCGACCCGGGATACTTCGCGGTCGATCGGCAACGTCCCAGTCCCGACCAGGTCGACGAGCTCCTCGCGTCGGCCGGTTATCGGCGCGGACCGGCCACCACGTCGACCACACCGTCTGCCGACTCGTCGTCGCCGGGACCCTCCCCGAACGGTTCGTCGGCGAGCACGCCCTCCTCGGCTACCTCCTCCTCGTCTGCCCCTTCCTCAGCTGCACCATCCGACGACCCGGCGTCGACCATGTCGGCTGTCCCCGAAGGTGTCGCGGGTTTCGAGAAGGACGGTCGCGACCTCGCGGTTCGTGTCGGCGCGATCAGCGGCGACGCGCGGTCGACCGCTGCTGCGGCCAACATCGTCGACCAACTTCGCAACGCGGGAGTGCGCGCTGCCGTCGTCTCGTTGCCCAACAACGAGCTCTACGGTGTCGCGCTCACCGACTCGAGGGTCGACATGGCCGTCGGGTGGACCGGCCTGGGCGTACCGCCTGCCGCGGCGCTGGCCTCCCAGGTCGATTGTGATCAACCCAAGCCGGGCACCGCACCGAGCCTGTCGACACCACCGACGCCCACCAGCGATGCTCCCGATCAACAGCAGTCGTCGACTCAGGACGTCTATGCGTCCAACCCTTCTGGCGTCTGCGATCCGGTGCTCATCGGACTCGCACGTGACGCATTGTCGTCGCAGGACCCGCTACCTCAGCTGACGGAGGCCGAACCGCTGCTCGCCGCGCAGTCGATCTATCTGCCGCTCTATCAGGACAGCATGATGGTGGGTGTGACACGCAAGGTGACCGACGTCCCGCTCTCGGGGCCGATACAGGTCTCGATCTTCGGTACGGCGAGTAGATGGAACATCTCGTGACAGAACACCTCGTGGCAGAACACCGTGCGGATCGTCGACTGTTGCTGCTGCACGCGCATCCCGACGACGAGACGATCATGACCGGCGGAACCATCGCGCGGTATCTCGCCGAAGGCGTCGACGTGCGCGTGCTGACGTTCACGCTCGGCGAGGAAGGCGAGGTGATCGGCGACGAGTGGGCGCAGTTGGTCGCCGACGGCGGTGCCGATCAGCTCGGCGGCTACCGCATCCGTGAACTGACAGACGCCCTCGCCGCGCTCTCGCCGGTGGGCTCGGATCCGCTGCGTCCCCGGTTCCTCGGCGGCGCGGGGCACTGGCGTGATTCGGGAATGGCAGGATCTCCGTCTGCCGAGCACCCCCGCGCACTCGCGCAGGCACTCTTCGACGACGTCGTGGCAACCCTGGCGGATGTGATCGCCGACTTCGACCCCCAGGTCCTGGTCACCTACGACATGGCAGGCACCTACGGTCATCCCGACCACAAGATGGTCCACACCGCGTCGATGGCGGCTATTCCGCTCGTCGAGGCACGCACAGGTCACGAGCTCGTCGTCTGGGAGTCGGTGACCGAACGCAGCGCTCTGCAGAAGGGGCTCGCCGCAGCGCAGAGCGTGCCCGCGGGATGGCGGATGCCCGAGTCCGGGGAGTTGCCGAGCTACCCCGACCACGAGATCGACGCCGAGATCGACATCACGACCGTGTACGACCACAAGGTCGCGGGCCTGCGTGCGCATGCCACCCAGGTGACCGTCGCGGCGTCGGGAACCGAGTACGCGTTGAGCAACAACATCCTGCAACCGATCATGGCTGCCGAGCACTTCGTGCTGCGGTCGCCGCGCGGTCGTGGTGCGCCGAGTCGACGGGCAACCGACCTGTTCACACCCATCCCGTTCAGCCCCGATGGAGATGTCTGATGCGCGTCGCCGACCGCGTTCTCCTCGGACTGCTGATCCTCGACGGACTGATCGTCGGCGTGCTCTCGGTCGGCTTCGTGTACCTGCGGATCGGGGGAACCGCGGTGCCGATCGCGGCTGTCCTCGCCGGCCTGCTCAACTGCGTGCTGCTGTGGCTGGCTGCGAAGTACACCGACGGCCCCCTGCGCTACGGCCCGCTGGTGGCGTGGCTGGTGGTACTGGTCGTCGCCGGGATGGGCGGTCCGGGTGGTGACGTGATGCTTACGCTGCAGGGCAGTACGACGCTGGCCACATCACTGCTGGTGATCATCGGGCTCGGTGCACCCGTCGCACTGTCCTGGTCGAGGAGACTTCCCGACGCCGAGGCGTGACGCGTCGACATCCGTGCGACCTGTAGCCGTCGGCGGGCGACGGTGCGTGGTCGTTAGAGTGTTCTGCATGGTGTTGCGCGCGTGGGCGAGTGACCGCCCCGCCCCAGGCGGATCGGTTCGGTCGGCGCTGGCTGCGTTGCGCACCGACCGGACCTCGCTCACCGATGCCGACTGGGCGGCGTTGCTCGGCGCCGACGGCGACGAACTGACTGAGCTGTGTACCCTTGCCGACGTCGCGCGCAGGGAGGCCACCG
Source organism: Gordonia otitidis NBRC 100426 (assembly GCF_000248075.1). GTDB lineage: Bacteria > Actinomycetota > Actinomycetes > Mycobacteriales > Mycobacteriaceae > Gordonia > Gordonia otitidis. The sequence goes on from NZ_BAFB01000114.1 coordinate 43,281, forward strand.
AACCCGACGTCATGACCTTTGTGGTCAACCGGAACCTCGAGACCGCGATGGTCGCCGCGCCGCAGGCCGACGTGTCGATCGACGACCTCGTGGCCGAGGCATGGGCGCTCGGCGCCACCGAGATCTGCATGCAGGGGCCGTTGCCGCGCAGCAGGGACGACGTCGATCCCGACGCCTACCTGAGCATCATCAGGCGAATTCGTGCCGCGGCACCGGGCATGCACCTGCACGCGTTCCGGCCACCGGAGATCGTCGACGCCGCGTCGCGCATGGGGATCGACGTCGCGGAGTTCCTCCGCCGCGCACGCGACGCCGGACTCGGGTCGGTACCCGGGACAGCGGCACAGATACTCGACGACGAGGTGCGCGCGGCACTGCATCCCGTCGGCACACCGCCGCCCGTGTCGGAGTGGGTCGACACCATCCGTGCCGCGCACGACGCACACCTGTTCTCCACCGCGACGCTGCTCTACGGACACGTCGAGACAGCCGGGCATGTGGTCGCGCACCTTCGGCTGCTCAACCGCATCGCCGACGAGACCGGCGGCTTCCACGAGCTGATCGTGATGCCACTGCTCCCGCAGAACGCGCCGCCACACCTTGCAGACGTCGCCACCGCGGAGGTGAGTCGCCGCGAGACCCGCGCGGTGCACGCGGTGGCCCGTCTGATGACCGTCGGACACATCGACCACCTGCAGGTCGCCTGGACGAAACTCGACCGCGACGTCGTCCTCGAGGTCCTCTCGGGTGGCGCCGACGACCTCGGCGGCCTGCTACTCGACGGCGAACTCTCGCCCGAATCCGGCCAGGAAGCCGGACGAACCCTGACCGTCGACGACGTCGTCGCCATCGCGGATGCGGTGGGGCGGGTGCCGCGTCAGCGCCGCACCGACTACGGAGATCCGCCCCCCGGGCAACGAACAGTGCTGCCGCAGAATGAGAATGCGCAGGCCTGCGGGTGACTATGGCGCCGTCGGTGTTCGCCACAGAGGTCGATATCGCGATCATCGGTGCCGGCTTTGCCGGTATCGGAATGGCCACGCGGCTCGCTCGGCGTGGACGCGAGTCGTTCGTCGTTCTCGAACGGGCCGGTGCCGTCGGGGGAACGTGGCGTGACAACACCTATCCGGGTATCGCATGCGACATCCCAGCTCACCTCTATTCGTACTCGTTCCGGCCGCCCGCCGACTGGTCGTCGGTGTATCCCAGCGGCGCCGAGATCCGGCGCTATCTCGAACGCACAGTCGCCGACGAGGGGTTCGGAGAGAGGGTTCGGCTGGGTTGCGAACTGCTCGATGCCTCATGGAACCCCGACACCGCACGCTGGGCACTGTCGACGTCGAATGGGGACATCACCTGCCGCGCCCTGGTCTTGGCGGTTGGGCGGCTCTCGGAAGCACGTATTCCCGACATCGAGGGACTCGACTCCTTCACCGGCGAGGTGGTCCACACCGCGGCGTGGCGTGACGACCTCCCGCTCGACGGTGCACGGATCGGTCTGGTGGGGACGGGCGCCTCGGCGGTGCAGATCGCCCCCCATCTCGCCGAGCAGGCAGACGAACTCGTGGTCTTCTGCCGGACGCCGCCATACGTGGTCCCGCGCGATGACCGTCGCTACACGGCGCGAGAGCGGGACGCGTATCTCGATCCCGTTGTGGCGCAAGATATTCGAGACCAGCTGCTTCGTGACGCCGACGTCGCGTTCCGACAGCGACAGGGCCTGCGGCCTGACATCGACGAGATCCGCGCACGTGCGCGCGCGCACCTGCACGCACAGGTCGACGACCCGGAGCTGCGCTCACTGCTGAGCCCGGAGTACGAGATCGGTTGCAAACGCATCCTGCTCAGTGACGACTTCTATCCGACGTTGGTCCGCGGCAACGTCGTCTTCGAACCCAGCGCACTCGACTCGGTCAGTGAATCGAAGGCGAGGGCCGCCAGTGGACGCTGTCACGACCTCGATCTTCTCGTGATGGCAACAGGATTCGAGGCGGCGCGCCCACCGGTCGCCACGCGCGTCACCGGTGCCAGGGGAGAGCGCCTCGACGCGCACTGGTCCGATGGCATGACGTCGTATGCGTCGACCACGGTCCACGGCTTTCCCAACATGTTCGTGCTCGACGGTCCCAACGCCGCGCTGGGACACAATTCCGCGATCTACATGATCGAGACCCAACTCGACTACGTCCTCGGTGCGCTCGACGTACTCGGCGACGGCGATGTCCGGTCGCTGGAGGTGTCCGCTGACGCCGAGGCCGCCTACACGGCCGAAATCGACGAACGTGCGTCGTCGACGGTGTGGCTGACCGGCTGCAACAGCTGGTACGTCGATCCCGTCAGTGGGCGACTCACCCTGCTCTGGCCCGGTACGGCCGTCTCGTTCCGCGAACGCAACGGTACGTTCGATGTCGGGCCGTATGTCGTCGAGACCAGCGAGGGGAGTGAACGCCGATGACGCAGTCGATGGCCGTTCGTGAAGCGCTCGATGCAGCAGGCTCGGGTGATCGCCTCGGTGTCGCCGAGGTCGCGGCGCTGCTCGCGGCGTCGGGTGACGATCTGACGGCGGTGGCAGCGGCGGCATCGGAACTGCGCGACGAGGGACTCGCCGAGGTGGGTCGAGACCGCCAGATCACCTACTCGCGCAAGGTCTTCGTGCCGCTGACCCGGTTGTGCCGCGACCGGTGCCACTACTGCACATTCGTCACCGTGCCCGGCAAGCTGGCACGAGCAGGTGAGGGGATGTTCCTCGAGATCGACCAGGTGCTGTCCATCGCCCGTCAGGGGGCGGCGCTCGGTTGCAAGGAGGCGCTGTTCACCCTCGGCGACCGACCCGAGGACCGCTGGCCGCAGGCAGGGGAATGGCTTGCAGCGCGCGGGTATTCGTCGACGCTCGACTATGTGCGGGCGGCGGCGGTCGCGGTCCTCGAGGACACCGGCCTGCTTCCGCATCTGAACCCGGGAGTGATGAGCGCCCACGAGATGTCGGTGCTTCGTCCGGTTGCCCCCTCGATGGGAATGATGCTCGAGACGACGTCGCGTCGACTGTTCACCGAGAAGGGCCAACCGCACTACGGCAGCCCGGACAAGGACCCGCTGGTGCGTCTCCAGGTGTTACGTGATGCCGGTGACCTACGCATACCGTTCACCACGGGCATCCTCGTCGGGATCGGTGAGAGTCTGACCGAACGCGCGGAATCGCTCCTCGCGCTCGCCGACATCGCACGCGCCGGTCACATCCAGGAAGTGATCGTGCAGAACTTCCGCGCCAAGCCCAACACCGCGATGCGCGGGACCCCGGACGCCGAGATGACCGAGTTTCTCGCGGCGGTGGCGACGGCGCGTCTGGTGCTCGGTCGGCAGATGCGGGTACAGGCACCACCGAATCTCGTCTCGCGAGAGGAGTGCGCCGCGCTCATCGCTTCGGGTATCGACGACTGGGGCGGGGTGTCGCCGTTGACCCCGGACCACGTCAACCCCGAGCGTCCGTGGCCCAACCTCACGACACTCGCCGAGATCACCGCGGAGTCGGAATACGTTCTCGCCGAGCGGATCACCGCCCAGCCACCGTACGTGCTCGATGCCGAGAACTGGATCGATCCATCGCTGACCGCGCACGTGGCGGCGCTCGCCGATCCGACCACCGGTCTCGCGGCCGATACCCGCCCGTCGGGACTGCCCTGGCCGGCAGCTGTCGCGTGAGCGTCCGGGTCGCGGCCCGGTGAGGGGAGGCCATCGCCCACCCGAGTCGTCGACTCAGTCGACAGGTCGCGCGGCGAGGATCGCCTGGTATCCGCCGACGACGTCGGTCGCGCGGTGCAGTCCAAGCTGTTGCAGCGTCGCGGCGGCCAGCGACGAGCTGTAGCCCTCCGAACACAAGACGATCCACCGCACGTCGTGGTCGACGGCCTCGGGGATGCGGGCGTCACTCGCCGGGTCGAGCCGCCACTCGAGCACGTTGCGTTCGAGCACCAGCGCTCCGGGGTATTCGCCCTCGGTGGCGCGCTGCGCCGCGGGACGTATGTCGACGAGCACACCACCGTTGTCGAGTTCTGTCGCGAGATCGACGGCGTCCACCCGGTCGAGGTTCTCGCGCGCGGTCAGCAGGAGGTCATTGATCGTCACGGCCACATCACAATGCTATTCGGGTCATTCGGCGCTGTTGAGGTCATTCGGGTTCGTCGGTGAGTTCGGTACGCGTGCGCCGTAACCGGCCGGTGTCGGTGACCTCGTAGAACGACATCGCCGTCAACGGCGGCGAGTAGGCGTGCACGCTGAGCGTCGGCCCTGGCTCGTGCACCGAACCGAGCCGCTGGGAGGTTGCGTGCGACTGATTGAGGCCGCGTAGCGGTGGCGCGCTCGCGTGGTGCTGGACGTCGTGCACCCAGCCGAGCGGAAACGAGGCCTGGTCGCCCGCCGACAAGATGCGCAGTGCGAGGTCGTTGCCGGTCCAGCGGTACTCGCGCAGCGCGCCCGACAACACGGTCAGCGCTCCGAGTGAGCCAGCGTGGTCGTGGAGGTCGGTGGAGCGGTCCGGGGTCCAGCTGATCAGCCAGAGGTCGAGGTCGTCGTCGGACTCCAATCGGGTGGACCAGCGTTCGACGGGATCCCAGCTCGTCGGAAGCAGATGGTTGTATCGGCCGTCGATCACGTCCGCGACGCCCTGGTCGGTGATGCGCAGCAGATCAGCGGGCCGGAGCCGGGTGGGTAGTGTGGCACTGGTCGGCCGCGTCGCGGCGCGGTGCACGGGATCGAGAGTCGAGGTCATGGGCACTCCGGACGAAGGTGATGGTCGGGCTCGCAAGCACAGGATGCGCCCGACTCATCTCCGACGGGAGGGTTGGCGTCACGCTGAACGCAACGGACGCTCCACGATCCGGTATGGCATTGAGCGTCGCGCCTCGTCGCGGAAACTGTGATCTTCGTCGTCTCGAGTGGCGCTGAGCGGGGGCGATGTGGGCTCCGGTGGTATCGGACAGATAAGGTTGAACCCGCGTGTGCTCCGCGCCTGTCTCGGGGGAGGCCGACGGTGCGCACGTCCGGCGCGATCAGCCCTCGCGCCAGGTCCGCCGCCTCGTCGCACACGCAGGCCAGAGCGGGCACACAAGCGGTAGAAGTGCGAAGAAGGAGAATGTGGTGACGTACATCATCGCGGAACCCTGCGTGGATGTGATGGACAGGGCCTGCGTCGAGGAGTGCCCTGTCGACTGCATCTACGAGGGTGGCCGCAGTCTGTACATCCAACCGGATGAGTGCGTGGACTGTGGTGCCTGCGAGCCGGTGTGTCCGGTGGAAGCGATCTTCTACGAGGACGACGTCCCCGACGAGTGGGAGCCCTACGTCAGCGCCAACGCCGACTTCTTCGACGACCTCGGCTCGCCGGGCGGTGCGAGCAAGGTCGGCAAGACCGACTACGACCCGCCGTTCGTCAAAGCTCTCCCGCCCATGAACGAGGGCGAGGACTGACTTGCACACGGCCCGTCGGGCACGTGTGAGTGAGGCGCTGCCCGACTTCCCGTGGGACTCGCTCGCGGAGGCGAAGGCGCGCGCCGCAGCCCACGAGGGCGGAATCGTCGACCTCTCGGTCGGTACCCCGGTCGATCCGGTCGACACGCTGATCCGCGAGGCGCTCGCTTCGGCGTCGGAGTTCCCCGGATACCCGGCGACAGTCGGGACCACGGACCTTCGCGAGGCTGCCGCCGAGGCGCTGGCCCGGCGCTACGGGGCGACCGGACTCGCCGAATCGTCGATTCTTCCGGTCATCGGTACCAAGGAAGCCATTGCGGGTCTGTCGTCGGCGCTCGGCATCGGCGCCGGTGACAACGTCGTGATCCCCGAGGTCGCGTACCCGACCTACGAGGTGAGTGCCCTGCTCGCGGGAGCGACGGTGACCCGAGCCGATTCGACGCTGCAGATCGGCCCGGTCATGGGCAGTTCTGCGCCTGCGCTCATGTTCATCAACTCGCCGTCGAATCCGACGGGCCGAGTGCTGGGCGTCGACCACCTGCGCAAGGTGGTGGCGTGGTGCCGTGAGCATGGCACGATCCTCGCTTCCGACGAGTGCTACCTCGGGCTGTCGTGGGACACCGAGGCCGTCTCCATCCTCGACCCGCGGGTCAGCGATGGCGATCACACCGGGCTGTTGGCGATCCACTCACTGTCGAAGATCTCCAACCTCGCGTCCTATCGTGCGGGCTTCTTCGCCGGCGACCACGATCTGATCGCCGAACTCCTTGCTGTGCGCAAACATTCGGGCATGATCGTGCCGTTCCCCATCCAGGCCGCCATGACCGCGGCGCTCTCCGACGACACGCACGTCGAGGCGCAGCGTGCCCGCTACCAGTTACGTCGCTCGCGATTGTTGCCCGCCGTACGCGACGCGGGTTTCCGCGTCGACGACTCGGAGGCGGGCCTGTACCTGTGGGCCACACGCGGTGAGGGCTGCCGCGACACCGTGGCGTGGCTCGCCGAGCGGGGAATCCTGGTAGCGCCGGGCGACTTCTACGGGCCTCTCGGTACGAACCATGTGCGCTTCGCACTCACCGCCACCGACGAGCGCATCGACGCCGCGGTGGAGCGGCTGACTGCCGCCTGACGCAGAAACACGCGCTTCCGACACCGGCACGCGACGCGTCGCTCGCAGGTGTCAGAAGCGCGTGTTTCAGCGCCGGATCTCAGTTGTTCTTGTGCAGCGCCTCGTTGAGCGCGATGCCGTCGCCCTTCCACGGCACCACCTCGACGGCCCCGGTGAGACTGTTGCGGCGGAACAGCAGGTTCGACTGACCGGAGAGTTCACGCGCCTTGATCGACGCGCCGTCGGGGCCGGTGACCTTGGTGCCCGCGGTCACGTAGAGGCCTGCCTCGATGACGCAGTCATCGCCAAGCGGGATGCCGCACCCGGAGTTCGCCCCGAGTAGGCACCGCTTACCCAGGGAGATGATCTCCTTGCCGCCGCCCGACAGCGTGCCCATCGTCGACGCTCCGCCACCGATGTCCGAGCCGTCGCCCACGACGACGCCCGCCGAGATACGGCCCTCCACCATCGACGAACCGAGCGTGCCCGCGTTGTAGTTGACGAAACCCTCGTGCATCACGGTCGTGCCGGGGGCGAGATGCGCACCGAGACGTACGCGATCGGCGTCGCCGATGCGCACTCCGCCGGGCGCGACGTAGTCGACCATGCGGGGGAACTTGTCGATGCTGAGCACCGTCACGTGGCCGCGGGCCCGCAGGCGTCGGCGAACCTTCTCGAAGCCCTCCACCGGGCAGGGGCCGAAGTTGGTCCACACGACGTTGGACAGCAGTCCGAAGATGCCTTCGAGATTCGCCTGGTGCGGCTCGATGAATCGATGCGACAACAGGTGCAGTCGCAGGTAGACGTCGTAGGCGTCCGTCGGTGCGGCGGACAGATCGGCGATCGAGGTGCGGACAGCGACGATCTTGACCCCGCGTGCCTCGTCGAGTCCGACCAGATCGTTGAGGTGGGTGGGGATCTCGTCGCCCTCGAGGATCTTGGTGTCGGCCAGATCAGGTGTTGCGAGTTCGGGGTCGGGGTACCAGACGTCGAGGACAACGCCGGGATCCGCCGACCCCCCGTTGGTCACCGTTGCGATGCCTGTTGCGTATGCGCCATTCGTCGTCACGGGCAGGAGTTTACCGGCGACCTCGTCCCGCAGGTGGGGAGGTCGCCGGTACTCACCCGCTCAGTGCTGGTGATACATGAGGTCGTATTCGGCGCGGTCGTGATCGCTGTTGACCGGAAAGAACGCACTGTGGTGCATCCGGTGACTCAACGTGACCAGTACCGCCGCGCTCGCCACGAAGGCGGCAACCATCACGACGCCCCAGACGATCCCCGCGGTGGGCTCGCCGGTGGCGAACATGGTCAGCGAGACCGCCAGCGACAAGAAGCC
>NZ_BAFB01000113.1 GCF_000248075.1 Gordonia otitidis NBRC 100426
TCGTCGCGCGATGAAACACCTTGCGCAGCTTGGTATCCGACGCGCGATACTTGAAGTCGTGGGCGTCGCCCCACACGGCGCGCTGATGGCGTGTACCGCTGGAGCGCTGCCGGTCGAGCCACAGCAACGCCGCCGCGCCGACAAGCGCCACGGCTGCGATCACGAAATAGACGATGGTCATCGCGCTATAGCCTACTTCAGGGTGCTCACACCCCGCGTGACCCCGCGACACGTCGCGCCAGCAGGCCGATCAGACAACCGACGCACCGGTCGACCATCCGCTGCGGATCGAGCTCACCGGCCCGACGCCACGTACCCACGATGCTTGTCGACGACGTTGCGCAGCGCTGCCGACAACTCCGCTCCGTGAGATGCGGGCCCCGCTTCGACGTACCGTCGCAGGTTGTCGAGGACCTGATCGGCGAGTTCGTCCCGCCAACCGACCACGTCGCCGCTCATGTGCGCCGAGATCGCCACGTTGTCGCAAGACCACAGCGGACTGTCGGCAGGGAGTGGTTCGGTGACGAAGACATCGAGCGATGCCGCACCAATGCCACCGTCGAGCAGGACGTCGGCGAGTGCCTGCTCATCGACGAGCCTGCCCCTGCCGACGTTGACGAGGTGCGCGTCGGATCGCATCGCTTTCAGCACGGAGGCATCGATCATGCCGTCGGTCTCGGGCGTGAGCGGCGCCACGACGACGACGTTGTCGAATTCTCCGACGTACTCGACGAGGTCGTCGGTCGCCCGCACCTCACCGAAGTCGGGATCGTCGTCGCGCACTCTGCGGCCGGCACCTGTGACGCGCATGCCGACCGCGCGCAGCAACCGCGCGATTGCCCGGCCGATCCCTCCGGTACCGATCACGAGTACCGACGATCCCGCCGTTCTGGTCGTTTCGCGCCACACCCATTCGTGCGCGGCCTGCAGTCGCGCCGAGGTGTGCAATTGCTTGTCTCGAGCCAGAATCGACGCGAGGACGAATTCTGCGATCGGCTGGTCGAAGACGCCGTGCGCGTTGGTAACGACGATGTCGGAGTCGGCCAACTCGCCGAACAGCAGTGAATCGACGCCTGCCGCGCAGACGTGCACCCACCGCAACGATTCCGTGGCGGTGCCCCAGTTGTCGCGCAGGGCACGGGAGAAGAAGTCCCACACCACGAGGACGTCGGCGCCCGGTAGCGCCTGTGGCAGGGTCTCGACGGTGCACTCACGCACGTCGGCGAGCGCTTCGAGCTCCGTCAGGTTGTACGGATTCGGTGCATCGTCGGCACCGAGCAGGACGAGGGTGGGGCGCACACGCGCGGGCGACACGGGTTCGGACATCCCCCCACCGTAGGCATTCGCCGTCGTCCCGGCAGCGTCAATGTCTAATTGTTGACAATCCGACGATCCGGGTACACCGTGTACCCATGACCGTCGTCGAATCGCCCCGCGTCCTCGCTCAGCAGACCGCTTCGCTCTCGCCGATCCTCAAGCAGGCGACACCCGTAATCGTCGACCACGCCCTGGGCTCCTGGATCCACGGCACGGACGGACGCGACTACCTCGACTTCACCACCGGGATCGGCGTCACCAGTACGGGTCACTGCCACCCGCGGGTCGTGGCAGCGGCCCAGGAGCAGTGCACCCGGATCATCCACGCGCAGTACACCACCGTGATGCACCCGCCGCTGCTCGAACTCACCGACAAGCTCGGCGCGGTACTGCCCATGGGGCTCGATTCTGTCTTCTACGCCAACTCCGGCTCCGAGGCAGTGGAAGCTGCGGTGCGTCTGGCACGCATGGCCACCGCGAAGCCGAACATCATCGTCTTCCAGGGCGGATTCCACGGGCGCACGGTCGCAGCGGCCAGCCTCACCACCGCGGGCACCCGATTCTCGGCGGGTTTCTCACCGCTCATGGGTGGCGTCCACATGGCACCCTTCCCCTACGCCTACCGCTACGGCTGGGACACCGACACCGCAGTCGACTTCGCGCTCAGAGAACTCGACTACCTGCTCACCTCACGGGTCGCACCCAACGACACCGCGGCATTCCTCATCGAACCGGTCCTCGGCGACGGCGGTTACCTCCCGACACCGCCACGATTCCTCGCAGGACTCCGCGAGCGCGCCGATCGTCACGGCATCCTGCTCGTCGTCGACGAGGTGCAGGCGGGTTTCGGTCGAACAGGCAAGTTCTGGGGGCATCAACACGCCGACGGCCTGACCCCCGACATCCTCATCACCGCAAAGGGTCTCGCATCCGGCTTCCCCATCTCGGCGATCGCGGCACCGACAGAGTTGATGAGCAAGGCGTGGCCGGGATCGCAGGGTGGCACCTACGGTGGCAACGCCGTCGCGGCGGCAGCGGCCGTCGCGACGCTCGACGTCATCGACGACGAAGGACTCGTCGAGAACGCCCGTGTCCGCGGTGAGCAGTTGCTGAGCGGCATCCGCGAAGTCACCGCGGGATACGACGTCGTCGGCGACGTTCGTGGACTCGGCCTGATGGTCGGTATCGAGTTCGTCGCACGCGACGGCGACGCGACGCGCCCCGACGCCGCTGCAGCTCTCGCCGTGCAACAAGCCACCACGCGCCACGGCCTGCTGACTCTCACCTGCGGTCCCGAGGGCAACGTCGTCCGCCTGATCCCGGCCCTCGTGGTCAGTGACGAGGAGATCGCCATGGGCACGAAGCGATTCGCTTCGGCGCTGGCCGAGGTCGCGGGCGAGCGCGCACACACCGACGGTTCGTAGCCGTACACGATGGTTCTCCAGCATCTGCCGACACCGACGACCTCCACGCGAAAGGCGTCCATCCCCGCAATCGTCACCGAACTGGCCGCGCTCGGCGTCGACGTCGACGCCTCCGCGCGTCGACTGTCCGAATACTCCTACGACGCATCCAATTACCGCGTGCGGCCGACGGCAGTGGTGTTCCCGCGCAACGCCGACGACGTCGTGCTGATCGCGCAGTGCTGTCATCGACTCGGTACGCCGATCATCGCTCGAGGCGGTGGAACGTCGATGGCGGGCAACGCCATCGGCACCGGCGTGATCCTCGACTTCTCACGCCACATGACGCGCGTCAACCGCATCGACGAGGACGCCGCGATCGCCGACGTCGAGGTGGGTGTCGTGCTGAGCCACCTCGCCGCGGCGACACGCAGCGCCACGGACGGCCGTCTCACTTTCGCCCCCGACCCGTCGTCGGCGTCGCGGGCGACTATCGGCGGCGCTATCGGCAACGATGCGTGTGGCAACCATTCGGTACGACACGGTCGCACCACCGACCACGTCGAGGCATTGCACCTCGTCACCGCCGACGGTTTACGGCTGACTGCAACGCGATCGGGCGTCGAACCGACATTCCCCGACGACCTGCCCGCTTCGGCTCGAGCCGACGAACTCACCGACGCCCTCGCCGAACTGACCAGACGCAACCTCGCGATCTTTCGTACCCAGCTCGAGCAGATCCCCCGCCAGGTGTCGGGATATCACCTGGCGCATCTTCTGCCGGAGAACGGTTTCGACGTCGCGCGCGCACTCGTCGGAAGTGAGGGCACGTGCGCTCTCGTGGTCGGCGCCAGAGTCCGGCTCGTGCCTGCACCGACGTCGCAACTGCTCGTCTGCGTCGGCTACCGGTCCGTCGCCGAGGCTGCGAGAGACGTTCCCGACATCCTTCCCTTCGCTCCGTCGGCGATCGAGGGAATCGATCGGGGAATCGTCGCCACGATGGCGGCCCGCCGCGGGCCGGAGACCGTCGCAGGACTCCCCGACGGAGACTCGTGGCTATTCATCGACCTCGACAACGAGAGCGCCGCAGCACAATCCGAGCCTGACGTACCCGCGACGGCCAAGCGGCTACTAGAGCACCTTCGCACACGGGGACGCATGGTCGACGCCGCGTTCGTCGACGACGAAACCCGCAGGCGCGCACTCTGGCGCGTCCGTGAGGACGGCGCGGGGCTGTCGGCACGCCTCGTCGATCCGGACGCCGAGGGTGAGTCTACCCATGAATCGTGGCCCGGCTGGGAGGACGCAGCCGTCGCACCCGACAGACTGGCCGACTACCTGGACGACTTCACCGCACTCCTCGACGAATTCGACCTCACCGGCGTCATGTACGGACACTTCGGCGCAGGGTGCATGCACGTGCGGATCACCTTCGACCTGCGCACCGCAGAGGGCCGTGACGTGATGTCCCGGTTCTGCACTCGGGCAGCGCAACTCGTCGTCTCACACGGCGGCTCGCTGTCAGGCGAGCACGGTGACGGGCGTGCACGTTCCGCGCTGCTTCCGATCATGTACTCCGACGCGATGCTGCACGCCTTCGCGGAGTTCTCCGAGATCTGGGATCCGACCGGCATCCTCAACCCCGGAAGCATCGTCGAACCGCGTCCCATCACCGCCGACCTCGCGCTTGCCGACGTGCCCGACCGTCAGTGGCACACGCACGGCACCAACGACTCGTCCGCGGGCTCGGTATCACTCGACCCGTTCGTCCATGCCGTCCAGGGATGCATCGGAGTCGGACGCTGCCGCACCACGAGCGGCGGTGTGATGTGCCCGAGCTACCGCGCTACGCGCGACGAGAAGGACTCGACGCGGGGCCGCGCCCGGGTACTGCAGGACATGGTGCGCACGGCCTCGAGCGTCGACTCCGGTTGGCGGTCAACCGAGGTGGCCGATGCACTCGACCTCTGCCTGTCCTGCAAAGCATGCTCGACCGACTGCCCGACCGGTGTCGACATGGCGTCGTTGAAGGCTGAGTTCCTCTCGCACCATTACCGCCGCCGACTGCGTCCGTTGTCGCACTATTCGCTCGGCTGGATGCCCGCGTGGCTTCCCGTCGCATCCGCGGTGGCGCCCGTGGTGAACCGGGCGCTCGACATACCGTTCGCGCGCGGGCTGGCAGCACGTGCCGGAGGACTCGACGCCCGCCGCGCGATGCCGCGATTCGCGGGCCGCCGCGCAGCACGCCGCACCAGGCGAGGATTACCGTCGACGCACAACGCCGACGTCGTCCTGGTCGTCGACACCTTCACCAAGGCGTTCCGGCCAGAGGTCGCGACCGCTGCCGCCACGGTACTCGGAGCCACCGGCGACACCGTGACCGCGCGCGACGACGTGTGCTGCGGCCTCACCTGGATCTCGACCGGACAACTCGATCACGCCCGAAAGGTACTGCGGCGCACCGCTGATCGACTCGACGACGGCACCGAACGCCCGATCGTGGTCGCCGAACCGAGTTGCGCCGCCGCACTGCGCACGGATCTACCCGAACTCGTCGACACACCGGCCGCGCGCCGGGTCGCGGCCCGCGTCAGCAGTTTCGCCACACACCTGCCCACGCTGGTCGACGCCGGGCTGCGCATCCCCGACCTTCCCGATGCGGTGACGGTGCAGACCCATTGCCACGAATATGCCGCGTTCGGCGCACAGTCGTCGACGAGCGCTCTAGGCGCGCTGGGGGTCGAGGTCACGACCGCGGACGGATGCTGCGGGGTTGCAGGCAATTTCGGCTTCGAACGTGGCCACTACGAGGTCAGCGTCGCGGTTGCCGAGAATGCGCTGGCTCCCACGCTGCGCGCAGCTCCCGACCGCCCGGTGATCACCGACGGATTCAGCTGCGCCATGAGCGTCGACCATCTGAACGCCACCGAACCCGGCGTCACCTCCCGTGGCCGCCACCTGGCCGAGGTGCTCGCCGAAGCCCTGAACCCATCCGAGGAAGGAACCCGATGACACTCACCGAGCCCCCACGGACGGTCGTATCCGACCTGCCGACCGATCTGTTCGTCGACGGCAGGTGGGTTCCCGCGGTGTCGGGTCGACGTTTCGACGTCGAGAATCCCGCGACCGGTGAGGCCTTGACCGCCGTTGCCGACGGAACCGCAGACGACGCTCTGGCCGCCCTGCGCGTCGCTGCGGATCGGCAAGCCGACTGGGCCGCGACGAGTCCGCGCGCCCGCAGCGAGATCCTCTACCGCGCGTACGAGCTGATCACCGCGCGCGCCGACGAGTTCGCCACCGTGATGACCACCGAGATGGGCAAGCCGTTCGCCGAGGCACGCGGTGAGGTCGCCTACGGTGCCGAGTTCTTCCGCTGGTTCGCCGAGGAGGCCGTCCGCGTCGGTGGTGATCATTTCCTCACCCCGGACGGCAACAACCGCGTCGTCGTGCAGCATCGACCGGTCGGGCCGTGCATTCTCGTGACCCCGTGGAACTTCCCGCTCGCGATGGGCACCCGCAAGATCGGACCGGCGATCGCCGCGGGCTGCACGATGGTGTTCAAACCGGCGGAACTCACGCCGTTGACGTCCCTCCTCCTCGCCGAGACGCTGAGCGAGGCCGGTCTGCCCGACGGCGTCCTCAATGTGGTGACCACCAGCAACCCCGGCGAGGTCGTCGGAACGTGGATGTCGTCCGGACTGGCACGCAAGGTCAGCTTCACCGGCTCGACGGCGGTCGGGAAGCTCCTGCTCCGGCAGGCCGCGGACACCGTGATGCGCACCTCGATGGAGCTCGGTGGCAACGCGCCGTTCATCGTGTGCGACGACGCCGACCTCGACCGCGCGCTCGAGGCAGTGATGGTCGCCAAGATGCGCAACACCGGACAGGCGTGCACCGCGGCCAACCGGATCTTCGTGCATCGCGACGTCATCGACGAGTTCTCCGACATGCTCACCCGACGCATGTCCGGACTGCGGGTCGGCGACGGCATGGCCGACGGGACAGACGTCGGGCCACTCGTCGAACGCAAAGCTGTCGACAAGGTCACCGAATTGGTCGACGACGCCGTCTCTCGCGGTGCGACCGTGCTCTGCGGAGGCATGCGCCCCGACGGGCCGGGCTACTTCTATCCGCCAACCGTGCTGCGCGACGTACGCGCAGACTCGATGCTCATGTCCGCCGAGATCTTCGGCCCTGTGGCGGCTCTGATCCCGTTTGACGGTCAGGGAGCCGACGCCGACGACGCCGTGATCGAGCTCGCGAACGCCACCCCCGCGGGCCTCGTCGGCTACGTGTGCAGCCGCGACGCCGAGCGCCTCGACGCCATCTCTTCGGGCCTGCGGGTCGGTATGGTCGGAGTCAACACGGGTCTGGTCTCCAATCCCGCGGCGCCGTTCGGCGGGATCAAGGAGTCGGGTCTCGGCCGCGAAGGCGGTCGTCTCGGCATCGAGGAGTTCCTCGACGTCGCATACACATCCACCCCGATTCGACGCCGTTGACAACCCCCTCGCTGACAACCCCCGCGATCACGACGCCCGCACTGACAACACCAAGGAGGCGATAGGTGTACCTCGGCGCCCAGCTGTTCACCGACAGCGAGTACCAGCAGCGGCTGACGCGCGTGCGCGAACGGATGGACCTGCAAGGACTCTCGGCGATCATCGTGACCGACCCTGCGAACATCTTCTACCTCATCGGGTACAACGCGTGGTCGTTCTACACCCCGCAGATGCTCTTCGTCCCGATCGAGGGCGACATGTTGTTCTTCGCGCGCGAGATGGATGCCCATGGCGCACACCGCACCACGTGGTTGCCCGAGGACCAGATCATCGGCTACCCGGAGAGCTACGTGCATCGCCCCCATGTCCACCCATTCGATTGGGTCGCGTGGGCGCTGCGCCAACGCCATCAGATCGCACCCGCGTCACGTGCCGGTTCAGTGGGGCTCGAGATGGACTCACACTTCTTCTCCCCCAAGGCTTATCGTGCGTTGTACAACGCGATACCGGAGTGGAAGCTGGTCGACAACTTCGAACTCGTCAACTGGGTGCGTTCGGTCAAGTCCGACGCCGAGGTGCAGTTGATGCGCCAGGCAGGCATGGTGTGTTCGGAGGCGATGCGTGCCGCCATCGAGACGATCGATGTCGGTGTGCGGCAATGCGACGCCGCTGCAGCGATCTCGCAGGCGCAGATCACCGGCACCGAACAGTTCGGTGGCGACTACCCTGCGATCGTGCCGATGATGCCAACCGGCGCCGCCGCCGACACACCCCACCTGACCTGGCACCAGGGAACGTTCACCGCGGACGAGGCCGTCGTCGTCGAGCTCTCCGGCGCCCACAATCGGTATCACTGCCCGCTCGCCCGCACCGTGGCACTGAGCACACCGTCGAAAGACCTCGACTACGTGGCAGGGGCAACGGCCGAGGGGCTCAACAATGTCCTCGAGGCGATCAAACCCGGTATCGCCACTCGCGAACTCGCGTCGACCTGGAACTGGACCCTCGCCAAGTACGGCCTCGAAAAGCCTTCTCGTCTCGGCTATTCCATCGGGATCGGCTACCCACCAGACTGGGGTGAGCGCACCATCAGCATCCGCTCCGAGGACGAGACCATACTGGAGACCAACATGACCTTCCACATCGTCTGCGGAATGTGGATGGACGACTACGGATTCGAACTCTCGGAGTCGGTACGCGTCAGCCCCACCGGTGTGGAGACCTTCACGGGGTTCCCGCGCGAACTGATCAGGAAATGAGGTGTCAGCATGACCATCACCAACGCCACAGCGGCCCCCGCAACCGAATCCCTCCACGATGTCCGGCGCGGAGCACAGACACTGCCGCTCGCCGGGCGCGCCAAGGATCTCGTCGGCTCGATGATCGACTCGTCGACCTCGTTACTGGCGTCCCAGACACACGACATCGTGCGGTTCGCGATGGGCTCACCTGCCGACGAGGCCGTGCCGGCCGAGGAGTTCCGTCGGATCGCCGGTGAGATCCTCGACAACTCGTCGTTCACCTACGGAGCCACCGAGGGCGAGCCGCGTCTGCTGCAGCTCCTCGTCGACTACCTGGCCACCACACCCGATCCGTCGAGTCACGACCGCCTCGTCATCACAACGGGCGGGATGCAGGGACTCGACCTCGCAGCCAAACTGTTCGTCGATCCCGGCGACCTCGTGGTGGTCGAATCACCGACGTACACCAACGGCAGCGCCACCGCGCTCTCCTACGGTGCGCAACTCCTCGAGGTGCCCGTCGACGACGACGGCATGCAGGTCGACACCCTCGAGGACCTCGTGGCACGCACCAGACGGACGCCCAAGGCGATCTACACGATCCCCACCTTCCAGAACCCGTCCGGGGTGACGATGTCGGAGGAGCGTCGACGTGAGCTGTTGCGGCTCGCGCATCAGTGGGGTGCAGTGATCATCGACGACGACCCGTACGGCCTGCTGCGTTTCTCCGGTGACGACGTCCCGACCTTCCAGACACTCTCACCGGGCGATCCGTTGATCTTCTCGGTGCGCACGTTCTCGAAGATCCTCGCGCCCGGCTGGCGGGTCGGCTGGGTCGACGCCGACCCGTCGCTCCGACAGCTCCTCATCAACGGCAAGCAGGCGATGGACACGTGCACCAACGTGCCCAACCAGCACATCGTCGCCGAATACATCGCGCGTGGTGGGCTCGAAGACCACCTCGCGGGTCTGCGTGTTCTCTATCGCGAGCGCAAGGACGCGATGATCTCGTCGATCGCGCGTCACTTCGGTGACCGGGTCACCACCACAGACCCCGACGGCGGCTTCTTCCTCTGGCTCACGTTGAGCGGCGAGTTCGCCGAGATCGACACCCGGGAGTTGTTCGAGATCGCACTCGCCGACGGTGTCGCGTTCATCCCGGGTCCCGCGCTGTCCCCGACGGGTCGGTTCCGCAATGCGCTGCGGCTGTGCTTCGCGTCGAGCACCCCGGAGCGGATCGACGAGGGAATTCGACGTCTCGCCGGAACCTGCGAGAGGATGGCACAGAACAGATGAGCCGCAGCGGGTGACCGCACGCAGATCAGGGAGGTCACGCCGGTGACGGTGAGCGAATCCGAGGCGGTACTGGCGCGGATCTGTCCGAACGAGATCGCCGCGCTCACCGGTGCACTGGTGGAGGCTCCCAGCGAGAATCCCGGCGGCACCGAAGAACGCGCGGTCGCCGTCCTCGACAACGCCTGCCGCGGTGCCGGGTTCACCGTCACCACCCACGAGGTGGCACCGGGACGGCCCAACCTGATCGCAACGCTGCCCGGCGGCGACGGACCGGGACTGATGATTCTCGGCCACTCCGACGTCGTTCCCGCGGGCCCCGGCTGGAGTGCCGACCCGTATCAGGCGCGGCTGGTCGACGGCATGCTCACGGGGCGCGGTGCCGTGGACATGAAGGGCGGTCTCGCCGCGGCGGTCGCGGCGATGTCCGCGCTGGCACCGCTTGCCGCGCACGGCGGCCTGTCCGGCCCCGTCCAACTGGTGTGCACCGTCGACGAGGAAGAACACGGCGCAGGTGTCCGCGACCTCGTCGGACGGCAGGACACCGCCCGCGACTTCCTCGGCTGCATCGTCGCCGAGCCGACCGATCTTCTCGTTGTCCGCGGCTGCCGGGGAGCGTCGTATCTGGAGATCGACATCAGAGGTAAGGCGGCGCACTCCGGTAGACCAGACGACGGCAGGAGCGCGATCTACGCGGCTGCGTCGATCATCGACATCATCCGCGCCGACCACGAATCGATGACCTCCCGAGCAGGCGGACTTCTCGGCTCGGGCACCTGGAACGTCGGAACCGTCAGCGGCGGTCAGGGCATCTCGGTGGTCGCGCCGATGGCGTCGTTGGGCATCGACCGTCGACTGATGCCGGACGAGAGCGCACACGAGGTCGCCGCGTGGTTGCGCGGGCGCATCTCTGCGGCGGGCATCGACTCAGACGGCATCGAGGTCGAGGTGGCGGTCACGATGGAGATGCCGGGTTTCGAGACTGCAGCCGACCACCGGCTGGTCACCGCCGCAGTCGACGCGTTGACCACCCTGAAGGTGGAGACATCCGTAGGGGGCTGGACCGCCGCCTGTGACGGCGGATTCGTCAGCCGCGACCTCGGCATACCCGCAATCGTCTGCGGGCCCGGCAACATCAACACACAGGCACACCAACCCGACGAGTCCGTCGCCGTCGACGATCTCGTCACCGCCGCCCGGGCCTACGCGCTGGTCGCGCTCGAACTGCTCGGCTGACTCCCCCATCCGACGGTCGATCACCGTCGGCTGGCTCATCGTCACCGGTCGGGCTTGTCGAGACCACCCATCTCGATCACCGCACGCACTGCGGACCGCACGCGCGCATCGACCTCCGTCGCCGACGCCTCGGAGAATTTCCCGCCCAGGTGCAGGAAAGCCAGGCCGTGCACCAGGGACCACATGGCAGTCGCCGCCGCCTCGGGGTCGGACGTCGAGACAGCCGCCGCCACAACGGAAGCCAGATAGTCGTGAATGACGGCCACGGCTTCGGCCCGCTCGGGGCTCGCTGGATCGCACCGCTCGGCGAACATCGCACGGAACAAGCCCGAACGCTCGAGTGCGAATCGCACATAGGCGACTGCGATGTCGCCGAGATCGTCGACACTCGTCGGCGCCGCACTGGCTGCACTCAATCGTTCGGCGAGTTCGCGGTAGCCGACGGCGGCCACACTCGAGACGAGAGCGTCGCGGTCCGCGAAGTGCCGATACGGCGCGGCAGGTGACACACCAGCACGACGCGCGACCGCGCGCAACGACAGGTCAGCGGAGCCGTCCTCTTCGAGCAGTCCGATCGCCGCCTGCACCAGTGCCGCGGCGAGGTCGCCGTGATGATAGGACGCTGGCCTCGACATGGTCGACATCCTATCGGCGGCGAGCGACGCCACGCGCGTGCTGGTGTCCCGTCAGCGAGTCGACGACGTCGTGGTCCCCTGCGGCACCGAGATGTCATCGGTGCGCTCGGGAATCGCCGTGCCGCGCAACGAGGCTCCGGCAGTCTCCTTCAAGAAGACCAGTGCGACCATACCGATCAGACACGCGCCCATCATGTAGACCGCGGGGAAGAGGTTCCACCCCGTGTCGCTCACCACCGCGTCGTTGACCAGCGGGGCAGTTCCGCCGAAGGCCGCGGTGGCCACGTTGTAGGAGATCGCGAATCCGGCGTAGCGCACCTGCGTCGGGAACATTGCAGGGAACGTCGCGGAAATGGTCGAGAGCTGCGGCACGTAGAACAAGCCGAGGATCACGAATCCCACGATCGCCCAGACGAATCCCTTACCCATCAACCAGTACAGCGGCAACGCGAGCACGAAGAGCCCGATCAGGGAGATCCACCACATCGGCTTGCGGCCGGTCTTGTCCGACGCCGCTCCGAAGAACGGGATGACCGCCATCATCGCGAGCTGTCCGATCAGCACCACGGTGGAGCCCGACGACTCGGAGAGTCCAATCGTTTCCTTGAGGTAGGTCGGCTGATAGGCGAGCAGAGTGTAGTTCGCGACGTTCAGCGCGATGACCATGCCGAACATGATGAGGATCGGCTTCCAGTAGTTGACCAACAGATCCTTGAAACGCGTGTAGGCGTTTCCGGTGATCTCGTCGCGCTTGTCGAGTTCTTGGAAGACCGGGGTGTCCTCGAGTTGCGATCGCAGATACAGACCTATCAGGCCGAGCGGCAGCGCGATCAGGAACGGGATGCGCCAGCCCCACGTCTGCATCTGGTCGTCGGTGAGCAGCACTTCGAGCAGCAACACGATCGCGGTACCGGCACTGAAGCCGGCCAGAGTGCCGAACTCCAGGAGCGAGCCGTACTTGCCGCGCTTGTTGTCCGGTGAGTATTCGGCCATGAACGTCGCGGCACCGCCGTACTCACCGCCGGTGGAGAAGCCCTGGACCACGCGCAGCGCGATCAGCAGGATAGGCGCCCACACCCCTGCCACCGCGTGGGTCGGCAGCACACCGATGAGAGCGGTTGCACCGGCGATCAGCAGGATGGTGATCGCGAGCACCGACTTTCGTCCGATGCGATCGCCGATCGGACCCCAGATCATGCCGCCGAGTGGGCGAAGCACGAACGAGATGGCAAAACCGAGCATCGTGCCGATGGATCCGAGATCACCGGGAAAGAATGCGTGTGTGAGATATGTCGCCGTCGCGGCGTAGACGCCGTAGTCGTACCACTCGGTCGCATTTCCGATTGCTGATGCGCCGATTGCTTTGCGCAGTAGTGCTTTACCTTCTCGCGATTCCGGATCGGGTGCGAGTTCCTCATAGGTTGCCGAGGAGTTTGCCGTAGCCATCTGTGCCTTCCTGGAGAAAATCAGGGCCAGTGTGTCTTACCGGTGACTCACATCGGTGGGCGGTGATCGGCTCGTGCGGTGCGACATCGGCGGACCCTCACCACATTTCTGGAAGTGAAGGGAGCATCGCCGGCCTGCTGCCTGCTACAGAGCTACTTCTGCAGGCGACACGTCGTCCCGGTCGGCGTCGCCGACCAGTCGATGCAGTCCGTCCCGCATGTGTTCGATCATCAGCACGTCGGCCGCCGCCGCATCCCCTGCTGCGATGGCGTCCACCAATGCCTGGTGTTCGTCTGTGCGTTCCTTTCCCGAGGAATAGGTTCCCCGCATCGCGCGCAAGCACATTCGCGTCTCCACGAGAATCGTGCTGTGCAAACGCGATAGTCGTTGACTCCGCGCGTGATCCACCAGTGTCTGGTGGAACCGCATATCCGCTTCGGCCATGTCTGCGCCGTTCGGATCGTCTATATGTCGCCGCATCTGCGCGACCGCCTCGCCGAGGGCTTCCACCGCTTCCGGATCCGCATGGGCTATCACCTGTTCGATCGCAGCTCGTTCGACTGCGGTTCGCGCGACATACATGTCGCGGATGTCGTCGTCATCCATCGAGACGACGAACAGGCCACGGTTGCGATGGCTGACCAGCAGCCCCTCGGCTGTGAGTCGTTGCATCGCCTCGCGCAGTGGTCCGCGGCTGACCCCGAGGTCGGCCGCGAGACCCGCTTCTGTCAATTGTGAACCGGACGGAAAGTTACCGTTCGCGATCGCATCATGCAACTTCCGAGCGATGATCGCGGGAGTCGACTCCTGTTCGATCGGCTCGAGCACCCGTCGGCGTCCCGCCGACTTTCCGCGGTGTCCGTCTGTTGCCATCGTGATCATCCTCTTCTTCGTACTCTATGCGCGCGCAAATGTCAGGGTTTCGCCGCGAGCGCCACCCATCCACACGTCGTTACATGCAGCGGCGAACTCGGTGAGGCCCTCCGTGATGGTGGCGAACACATTTCCCGGAACCCAGCCGACGTCGCCGTTGACCAGCAAGTTGTTTCGTCCGTAGAAGACAGCGAGGTCGATCAGTAGCGAGTGTTCGGATGGAGCTGCACTCGATTCGTAACCGTAAGCGGGATTGTCCAGTACACCGTCGAAGGTGAAATAGCAAAGGTCGCCGGGGATCGGCGTCACCGTTGTGTTCTCCGGCCCGGGTTCGTGTTCGGCGAATGCGGGGGTGAGCGTGTAGATCTCGTTGCGCGCGAACTTGCCGTGGAACACCTGACCGCCCAACGGGAGTGCGTCCCACACCGCGGCGGCTGTGCGCGGGGCCTCGTCGTCGAGCAAGCGGGCTCGCGCACTGACCTCACGCGACGTGAGTGTGACAACGATGAATCTGTCGGCCACGGATCATCCTGACTTTCGTTGATGGGCAGATGAAATGATCGACGCGAAAGGCGCTGCGGTTTCGTACGCGGCAGCCACACGCAGTACCGTCGCATCGTCATGTCGAGCGCCCACGAGCTGTATCCCGGTGGGCAACAGCGATTCTCCGGATGCAGCGAGCCCGCTCGGTACGGTGATCGCCGGTTGGCCGGTGAGATTGAACGGGTAGCTGTAGGGCGTCCACGACGTCCAGTCCTGCGACGACGACCCGGCAGGCACGTCGACGCCGGCCTCGAAGGCAACCGATGGCATCGACGGTGTCACCAGGATGTCGAATCTTTCGTGCAGGGCACCCATCTGCGTACCCATCGACATCCTCAGCGCAGTCGCGTCGACGTAATCCTGCGCGCTGAAGTCACGGTGTCGCTCGAGGGCTGCGAGCAATTTCGGGTCGACGAGCCGGCGTGCTGCCCCGTCGAGTGCGCCGACGACGGCGGCAGCGCCTGCGAACCACACCGTGTGGTAGGCCCACACCGGATCGTCCCAGCCGATGTCGACTTCTTCCACCTCGGCACCAAGCGACCGCAGCACCTCCACGGCTGCGTCGGTATTCGCCTGCACCGCCTCATCATTGGTTGCATAGCCGAGGTCGGGACTGTAGGCGATGCGCACTCCCACAAGACTGCCGTCGCCTGCGGCGAGCGTGGCTGCGGCCGGGTCGGGGGTCGCCGCGGCCGACCAGTCGCGTGAGTCGAATCCGCTGAGCACGTCGAGCAACAGTGCACAGTCGACGACGGTCCGTGTCATAGGTCCGACGTGGGCAACCGGAGCGAACGGGCTCGGCGGATACATCGGCACCCTGCCGAGGGTCGGCTTGAATCCGACGATGCCGCAGAACGCGGCGGGAATCCGGATCGAGCCACCTCCGTCGGTACCGACCGAGAGGGGTCCGAGGCCTGCCGCGAGCGCGGCAGCGCTACCGCCGCTGGAGCCGCCCGAGGTTCTATCCGGCGACCAGGGGTTGCGCGTGACGCCGGTGCGGGGGCTGTCGGTCACGCCTTTCCAACCGAACTCGGGCGTTGTGACCTTCCCGAGTGGCACTGCTCCGGCTTCCCGCAATCGAGCAACGGCGGGGGCGTCGACGTCCCATGGCTGCGCTTCGGGTGTGATGGTCAGTGAGCCGCGCAGCGTCGGCCAGCCGTCGGTGAGCAAGAGATCCTTGATCGACACCGGCACACCGTCGAGGGGGCCGCGAGCGGCCGACGCCGCGTATCGCGCCGCAGACTCCCGTGCCGCGCCCATCGTCGTATCCGGGTCCACGAGGCAGTAGGCATTGATCTCGGCGTTCACCTCGGCGATGGTGTCGAGTAGTTCCGCCGCGACGTCGACGGGACTGAGCAATCCGCTGCGATAGGCATCACCGAGTTCCGACGCCGACATCGCGCGTATTGAGTCCTGCATGGTCACCTCGGGTTCCGATACGGTGTGAGAGACAATTGTTTGATTGTTGACAATCTAGTCGGGAGGACCATCCGTGACAACCGCTGCAATCGCAATTCTCTACCCGGGCCATGCAGCCGAAGACGACTACCGACTGATCGAGGACGCCCTCGGACACACGATCGAGTTGCCCGTGGTGATCACCGAGATCGACTCCGACGATCACACGGTCGGCGCCATGCGTGCTGTCGGTGAGTCCGATCGGCTCCTCGAAGGCGCTCACCGAGCACGCGCACACCAACCCGCGGCACTCATGTGGGCGTGCACCTCGGGCAGCTTCCTGTACGGCTGGGAAGGGGCCCACCGCCAGGCACAGACCCTGTCGGAGGCCACCGGACTGCCCGCGTCGTCGACCTCACTCGCATTCGCGGGTGCGTGCCACGCCCTGGGCATCGACACGGTGTCGATCGCGGCGAGCTATCCCGCCGAGGTCGCGACGGGTTTCACGACATTCCTCGGCGGCGCAGGCATCGACGTCGTCGACCTGTTGGCCCACGACATCCTCACCGCTTCCGACGCGGGCACCCTCGACGGTGACGCGCTGTTCGACATGGTGCTCGACGCAGACCGTCCCGCGGCGCAGGCTGTTCTCGTGCCCGACACGGCGTTACACACCATTGCCTGGATCTCCGACCTCGAGCAGCAGATCGGTAAACCCGTGCTCACCGCGAATCAGGTGACAGCCTGGGAGGGTGCGAGACTTGCGGGTCTGACCCCGCACAGCGACAAACTCGGTGGATTGTTCACTGCGGCGCCGTATGCCCACGCACGAAGCGATATCCCATCCCGGCCTCGGTGAGCAGGTGCACCGGATGTGCCGGGTCGTCCTCGAGTTTGCGACGCAGACTGGCCAGGTACACACGCAGGTAGTTGGTCTGGTTGAGATACTTCGGACCCCACACGGTTGACAGAATCTCCCGCTGCCCCACGAGTTTTCCCTCATTGCGCACCAACAGTTCCAGAATCCCCCATTCGGTCGGCGTCAGGTGCACCTGCTCGCCGTGACGGGATACCTGCTTGGCACTGAGGTCGACGACGAAGTCACCCGCGTCGACGACCGGCACCTCCGACGCATCGGGTGCAGCGACCCCGCGACGCACCGCTGCACGCAGTCTCGCGAGGAACTCGTCCATCCCGAACGGTTTCGTCACGTAGTCGTCTGCACCTGCATCGAGCGCCGCCACCTTGTCGACGGACTCGCCACGCGCCGACAACACGATGACCGGCACGTTGGTCCAGCCCCGAAGCCCCTCGAGGACGGTGAATCCGTCGATGTCGGGCAGGCCGAGGTCGAGCACCACGACCTGAGGATTCACCTTCGCCGCCGCGGTGAGCGCAGCCGCGCCGGTCGATGCCGTCGTGACGGCGAATCCACGCGCGGAGAGGTTGATCCGCAACGCGCGCAACAACTGTGGCTCGTCGTCGACAACCAGCACCCGGATTCCCTCACTCATGAGTCGTCTCCTGCGGGCAGGGAAACCACCATCGTGGTCCCACCCCCGGGGGTCTGCTCGACGCCGAGCTTTCCACCGATGGCAGCCGAGAAGCCTTGTGCCACAGACAGGCCCAGACCGACGCCACCGTCGGCTCCGTTGCGGTCACCACCTTGGACGAACGCGTCGAAGATCTGGTCACGTCGATCGGCCGGAATGCCCGGCCCATGGTCGATCACACGGATGACCGTACGCGCCGACCCGTCGTTGTCGCTCTCGGACTCCGCTGTGACCGCGACCCCACCGCCACCTCCGTGGCGCACCGCGTTGTCGATCAGATTGGCCAGCACCCGTTCGAGCAGACCTCCATCGGTGTATGCCCACATGGCGTGGAACGTGAAGGCGATCTCGGGGATCGGTCCGCCGACCCAGCTCACCGCGGTTGCCGCTCGATGTACCACCTCCACGAGGTAGGTGCGCTGCAGTTTCGGGCGCACCGCTCCGGCGGCGAGCCGGGAGGAATCGAGCAGATTGCCCACCAGCGCTGACAGATGGTCGACGGATTCCTCGATGGTCGCGAGAAGCTCGGAGGTGTCCTCCGGGCTGAACGTCACGTCGCTGGCGCGCAGACTCGACACGGCAGCTTTCGCACCCGCCAGGGGCGTCCGCAGGTCGTGACTCACCGCGGAGAGCAGTGCACGTCGCATCTCGTCGGTCTGCGCCAGCGCACGGGCCTCGGCGGCCTCGCGTTCGAGTCGACGACGCTGCACCGCTCCGGCCGCCTGGGTGGCCACCGAGGCGAGCACTCGGCGATCGCGGCCACCGAGCTTGGGCCCGCGCAACAGCAATTCGTATTCGCCGCCGGGCACCGGGCACACGGTATCGGCGTCTTCGGCGCGCCGCGGCGGGTCGTCGCCCACAGCGGCGTCGACCATCGGTCTGTCATCGACGGCGTGCACCACCGAGACGGCACTCTGGTCGTAGGTTTCGCGGACCCGCGCGAGCAGCGCCGAGACGTCGGCACCGCCGAGGACGGCGTCGGAGAACAACGCCAGCAACTCGGCGTCGCGACTGGCGAGACTGGCCTGGCGCCGCCTGCTCGCTGCCGAATCCACCAGCGCGGCAACTGCTATCGCGATCACCAGCATGACCAGGATGGTGATCAGATTGTCGGGTTCATTGATGGTGAACGTGAACCGCGGATCGGTGAAGAAGTAGTTGAGCAGTAGCCCCGACACCACCGCCGACAACGCTGCCGGTCCGATACCTCCGAGCATCGAGACCGCGAGGACCGTCACGAAGAACAACGCGGACTCGCTGGCGAACCCGAGCCAACGGTCGAGGATCGCGAGCACACCGGTCACGAGGAGTGGTACGACGATCGCGGCGACCCAGCTCAGCGGACGGTGGAATCGCGTGTCTCGGATGTCAAGGCGATTGCGGCGTCGCGTCTCGTCGTGGGTGACCATGTGGACGTCGATCTTGCCGCTGTGTGCAACGACGTTCGCGCCGACGCCCTCGTCGAACAGACGTTGCCACCGCGGTCGGCGAGAGGTGCCCAGCACCAGCTGGGTCGCGTTGACGCCGCGCGCGAAGTCGAGGAGCGTCGACGGGATGTCGTCACCGACGATCGTGTGGATACGTGCCCCGAATCCCTTGGCCAACTCGTGCAGTCGTGACAGATCCGCTGCAGGCGTCCCGACGAGTCCGTCGCCACGGACCACATGCACCACGACCAGTTCGGCGCTCGATCGCGACGCGATCCGACTGGCCCGGCGCATCAACGTCGCCGATTCCGGTCCCCCGGTGATCGCCACAACCACACGTTCGCGGGCTTCCCACGTGTCGGTGATCGCGTGTGCTGCCCGATAGTCGGCGAGATTGTCGTCGACGCGATCGGCCAGCCACAGCAGCGCCAACTCGCGTAGAGCGGTGAGGTTGCCCTGCCGGAAGTAGTTCGAGAGCGCTCCGTCGATGCGTCCGGCCGGGTACACCTTGCCCGCGCTGAGGCGTTGGCGCAGCGCCTGGGGGGCTATGTCGACCAGTTCTATCTCGTCCGCGGCACGCACCACGGCGTCGGGAACGGTTTCACGCTGGATGACGCCGGTGATCTGCGCGACCACGTCGTTCAGGCTTTCCAGATGCTGCACGTTGACGGTCGTCAGCACGTCGATGCCCGCGTTGCGCAGCTCTTCGATGTCCTGCCACCGCTTGGCGTTTCGAGATCCCGGAGCGTTGGTGTGCGCGAGTTCGTCGACCAGTGCGACCCGTGGGGCACGTGCCAGCACGGCATCGAGATCCATCTCCTCGAGGACCGCGCCGCGATAGACCTCATCGCGGCGCGGGATCTCCTCGAGTCCCTCGGTTAGCGCAGCCGTGGCCGACCGGCCGTGTGACTCGACCACCGCGATCACCACATCGACACCCTCGTCGGCGAGACCTCGTGCATGCGAGAGCATTTCGTAGGTCTTGCCGACACCGGGCGCACACCCGAGGAAGACTTCGAGCCTTCCCCGGGCGTCGGCACCTGAACCCATGGACGTGAGTCTAATCAGGGCTGACGGTCGACCGGCGCGACGTGCTCGTCCACACCGACCGGCCCCTCACCCGGTGATCGGTGCTCATTTGCACGCCGTGTGTCCCAGCGCGAGGTTCACCTCGAGGACGTTGACGCGCTCCTGCCCCAGGAATCCCCACTGCCTGCCGGAGGTATGGGCGTCGACGACCTCACGAATCGCACTCTCCGACTTCCCGGTGTTGCGCGCGATACGCGGGATCTGGATCGCCGCGTACTCCGGACTGATCTGCGGGTCGAGGCCCGACCCGGAACCGGTCACCGCATCCGCGGGTACCGCCGACGGTTCGACCCCCTCACGCTGCGCTATCAGCGCACGCCGTGCGGCGATGTTGTGTTCGAGGGTCTCGCTGTTGGGTCCCTGGTTGCTCGCGGCCGATGCCGCCGGATCGCCGGTGGCCATCGGGTCGTCTGCCGACCCGAGTACCCGAGAGTGCAGGAAGGTGTCGGCCGCCCCGCTCGGTGCCTTCGGATCGAGCCCGATGAGCGTCGACCCTGCGTTGCAACCCTTCGCGTCGGTCACCTGTGAGCCCTCCGCGGAGTTCGACCCCACGCGCGACGCCGCCCAGACGACAGTCGGGTAGGCTACGCCGAGAATGACGGTCAGCGCCGCGAGCATCGCGAATGCCACGACGCACTGCCGGATGAATCCGGACGTGATGGTGTTCATGAGCGATTACCCCATTCCCGGGAGAAAGCGAACGACGAGATCGATGAGCCAGATCCCCACGAACGGGGTGATCACGCCACCGACGCCGTAGATGAGTAGGTTGCGCCCCAACAACTTCGACGACGAGCTGGGCCGATACCGCACACCGCGCAGTGACAGCGGGATCAACGCCACGATGATGAGCGCGTTGAACACCACCGCCGACACGATCGCCGACTGGGCCGAGTGCAGCCGCATGATGTTGAGGGTGTCGAGCTGGGGATAGATGCTCACGAACATGGCCGGCAGGATGGCGAAGTATTTCGCGAGGTCGTTGGCCAGCGAGAACGTCGTGAGCGCGCCGCGGGTGATCAGCAACTGTTTGCCGATCGCGACGATGTCGATGAGCTTGGTCGGGTCGGAGTCGAGGTCGACCATGTTGCCGGCCTCCTTGGCAGCCGACGTCCCGGAGTTCATCGCGACGCCCACGTCGGCCTGCGCGAGCGCGGGCGCATCGTTTGTGCCGTCGCCGGTCATGGCGACCAGACGACCACCGGACTGTTCGGCACGGATCAAGGCCAGCTTGTCCTCCGGCGTTGCCTCGGCGACGAAGTGATCGACACCCGCTTCCTCCGCGATCGCCCGTGCGGTGAGCGGATTGTCGCCGGTGACCATGACGGTGCGGATACCCATCTCGCGCAACTGCGCAAAGCGTTCCGTCATACCGGGTTTCACGACGTCCGAGAGCTGGATGACGCCGAGCACGCGCGGGGCGTCGACCACGGCCGTCGTCCCCCTTGTTGACGCCGAGACCTCACCGTTCACGGCAACGACCAGGGGGGTGCCGCCGCGCGTCGAGATCTCGGCGACACGCTCGGTGACCTCACGTGGCATCGTCCCGCCGAGCGCGGCCACCCATCGCGCGACGGCATCGGCAGCGCCCTTGCGGTACTCGACCGTGGTATCGGCTCCCGCGTACACGTCGATACCGCTCATCCGCGTCTCCGCGGTGAAGGGCACCACCTCGTACTCGGGATGCTCGTGCCCGCGGGTGGCAGCGAGTGCTTCCGCATCGGCGGGCACGACGTCGTGCTCGTCGAGACACAGTTCGACGATGCTGCGGCCCTCAGGTGTGTCGTCGGCGAGACTGCACCGGTAGGCGACCTCGGCGAGCTCTGCAGTCGACGTACCCGGCCCAGGGAAGATCTCGGTGGCCCGCCGATTGCCGAAGGTGATGGTTCCCGTCTTGTCGAGGAGCAGGGTGTCGATGTCACCTGCTGCCTCCACCGCTCGTCCCGACATGGCGAGTACGTTGCGCTGCACCAGGCGATCCATGCCCGCGATGCCGATCGAACTGAGCAGTGCCCCGATCGTCGTCGGGATCAGACACACGAGTAGCGCGATCAGTTTGATGGCGTCCGGGCTCTGGCCCGCATACTGCTGCATCGGTCCGACGGCGACCACCGCGAGGAGGAAGATCACCGTCAGGCTGGCGAGCAGGATGTCGAGCGCGATCTCGTTGGGTGTCTTCTTGCGCGACGCCCCTTCGACGAGCGCGATCATCCGGTCGACGAAGCTGTCGCCGGGTGCGGCAGTGATCTTGACGACGATGCGGTCGCTGAGCACCACGGTGCCACCGGTCACCGCGCACCGGTCACCACCCGATTCACGCACCACGGGCGCGGACTCACCGGTGATGGCCGATTCGTCGACGGTCGCGATGCCGTCGACGACGTCCCCGTCACCTGCGATCACCTCGCCTGCCTCGACGACGATGAGGTCGCCGACCGTCAGCGCGGTGCCGGACACCTGCGAGATCGATCCGTTCTCGTCCAGTCGCCGGGCCATCGTGTCGCGCTTGACCTTTCGCAGCGAGTCGGCCTGCGCACGACCACGCCCCTCGGCGACGGCCTCGGCCAGGTTGGCGAACAGCACCGTGAACCACAGCCATGCAGCGATCAACCACGCGAACCACGACGGTCGCCAGATGGCGAGGACCGTGGTCACGATCGATCCGATGTAGACCACGAACATCACCGGATTGCGAGCCTGATCGCGCGGGTTGAGTTTCCGCAGCGCCTGCGGAACCGAGGTGAGGAGTTGTCGTGGATCGAATGATCCACGTGAGACGAGTTGTGTCTCGTCCTGCCCGGCCGACGCCTCCTCGGACGTCACGTCGGATTCGATGGTGTTGACGCTCACAGAAGTGCCTCCGCGATGGGTCCCAGCGCCATGGCCGGGAAGAAGGTGAGACCGGCGACGAGAACGATCGTGCCGAGCAGGAGTGCGCCGAAGAGCACCCCGTGTGTGGGGAGATTGGCTTCGGCCCTGACGGCTTCCTGTCGCTCGAGGACCGCAACGACCCCACTACCGCCGGTTGAGCTGCCCACGCCGGTTGAGCTGCCCTCGCCGGTTGAGCTGCCCACGCCGGTTGAACTGCCCTCGCCGGTTGAGCTTGTCGAAACCCCGTCGGCCGAGACCACGCCCCGCGGCCGTTGCCGTCCGAGCAACCCGGCGAGCGCGAGCACGAACACGATCGGCAGGAACCGGCCGAACAGCATGGCCAAGCCGAGTGATGTCTGGAACCAGTCGCTGGTGACGGTCAGGCCACCGAACGCGCTGCCGTTGTTGTTGGCTGCCGATGCGTAGGCGTAGATCACCTCGGAGAAGCCGTGGATCGAGCCGGGCGTACCGGGGGCGCCGCTGTTGCCCTGAGCGTCGAGAGTAGAGCTCATGGCCACGCTGATCCCGACCCCGACCAGCACGAGGGCAGGCATGACCAGCACATACAGTGCGGCCATGGTGATCTCGTTCTGCCCGATCTTCTTGCCGAGGAACTCCGGCGAGCGCCCGACGAGCAGCCCGCCGACGAACACGGTCACCACAGCCATCATCAGGATTCCGTAGAGCCCTGTACCGACTCCGCCTGGCGCGACCTCGCCGAGCAGCATGTTCCAGATCACCGCGCCACCGCCGCCGGCCGAAAGGCTGTCATGTGCGGAATTTACTGCGCCTGTGGACGTTCCGGTCGTCGACACGGCGAACAACGCGCTTCCGGGAATACCGAATCGCTGTTCCTTGCCCTCCATCATCGCGCCGGCCGCCTGTGCCGCCAGTCCGTGTGCGTGCGACTCGAAGCTCCACACGAGTGCGAGCATCACGCCCCAGATCGTCGCCATCACACCGAGCAGCGTCAGCCCCTGGCGACGGTCGCGCACGAGCGTCCCGTAAGTGCGGGTCAGGCATACCGGAATGATGAGAATCGCAAGGATTTCCACGACGTTGCTCAACGGCGTCGGATTCTCGAACGGGTGCGCCGAATTCGCCGAAAGGGTTCCGCCGCCGTTGGTGCCGAGTTCCTTGATCGCTTCCTGAGAGGCGAACGGCCCCACCATGCTCTGCGCATGCTCACCCGACATCGTCGTGAACCCGAAACTGCTGTGCCACGACTGCACCACACCCTGAGTGAGCAGGATCGCCGCGACGATCACACTGAGCGGCAGAAGGATTCGGACACAGGTGCGAGTCAGATCGACCCAGAAGTTGCCGATCAACCCGTTACCGCGTCGATTCACCAATCCCCTGATCAATGCGACCGCCACTGCCATCCCGACCGCAGCCGACACGAAATTCTGCACCGCGAGGCCGAGCATCTGCGAGAGATTGCTCATCACGGCCTCGGGCGAGTACGACTGCCAGTTGGTGTTCGTGACGAATGAGATCGCTGTGTTGAAAGCCGTCGCCGGGTTCACGCCGCCCTTGCCGTCCGACCACGGCAAGACTCCCTGCAGACGCTGCAGCAGGTAGAGGAACAGGAACGAGATCAGCGAGAACGCCAGGACCGCAAGGGTGTATCCCACCCACGTCTGTTCACGCCGCGCATCGACACGGGCCAGCGAATAGATCGCGCGCTCCGGCAAAAGGTCGCGTGTGCTTCGGTACACACGCGCCATGTAGTCGCCGAGCGGCACATAGACGGCTGCGAGCACCACGATGACGAATGCCACCTGGAGCGCCGCCGCAACGGAAGAACTCACGAACACAACCTCTCGAACTCGGCCGACTCTGCGGCCGGCGCACCACTCATCAGGTCAGAACCTCTCGGGCTTGATCAGCGCGATCATCAGATAGATCGCCGTCGCGACGGACAGAACCAGCAGGACAACGTTCACGACTCCGTCTGCGGTCATCGGCCGATCCTCGCGTCGACGCCCCGGACCACCAGGACGCAGATCGCAAAGCCGATCAACGCGGCGAGTACGTAGAGCACATCGGCCACTTTTCACACTCCTTGACTGACGATGCCGACCGTCGGGCTGGCGATCGGCGCACCACAGCTTCGGTCCTATTCGTCGGTGTGGGAAGTGCTCTTAACGCGTTCCATACGCAGCGGCGGGGTTTGTTGACACAACCTTCGCGCGCCGGGCTTCGTGATGTGATCGGGTGCATTCCCGGCATGTCGGATCGCCCGACGCGCGACCGCCACCGAGTCGTCGAGGATCGTCGGCCTCACCGGAAGGTGCGCGTCAAAGCCGCGTCAAGATTTGCGCTCGCCACGTCGAGAAGGCGTCAGAAACGGGCGGTCTCGCGCCTATCAGGATTAGAACCGATCGTATGAACGAGTCAGCGCATCTGCAGCCGGTGGTCTCCGGTTCCGCGCGATGGGGATACGTCCAGGTCGGCTACGCGCGCCATTGGGTGTGCCATCGCCTCGTCGTGTATCCACCCGGTATCAGCGAGCACGAGGTCCGGTGGATGCGCATCTGGCGTGCTGCGCCGTTCATCGCAGTCGCGGTGGTGCTGGCAAGTGCGTACGTCGCGGAAACGGTCGGCGATGCGGGCCTCGCCGGACTGTTCGTCGGCATCGTGCTGGCGCTGGCGCTCGTGGCAGTCGTCGAACATCAGACACATCGGGTACGCACTCAGACGCGCACCTTGGAGGCCTGGACGGGTTACGGAGCCGACGCCGCTGCCCGTTCCACTCGGAGAGAGATCTGCGTACGTGCGGCTGTCCTACGCGACGCCGACAGTCGTCTCCGCGCAGGAGCCATCACACCTGTCGAGCACGAGATGATCTGGGCGCGTTGCCACGGCGCAATACCGTCGGCACAGCGTCGACGTCACGCGCTGACGTAGGCGCCCGGAGACCCGTCCTGCGGAGTCGACGCTCACCGCGGAGTGATCGAGATGCCGACGGTGCCGTCCTCACCCCGGCGCAGTCTGCTCGCCTTCACGAGGATCCACCCGACGATCCCATACTTCTTCGCGATCAACTGGCGCGCATGCTCGGTGCCTGCGCCGTCGAGAATCGTCGCGGAACCTTCCACGGGCCGACCCCGCAGGTTCTTCCCACGCGCATCGCAGGCCTGGACGACAACGTGCGGGTCACGTCGAATCCGCTTGACCTTCCACGACGTCGTCTCCGTCCACATGATCAGGGTCTCGCCCTCCGCTGCCGCCCACAGCGGCGACGCGACGGGTGTGCCGTCCTTGCGAAACGTTGTGAGCTGCACGTACTTTGCGTCGGTTGCGGCGTCGAAGGGCTGTGCTGCGGCCATACCCCACCCTACGTCGGTGTCATCACGCGGCACGGGTGAACAGCGACTGATCGGCAGCAGGCAGCGTGTGGGGCTGCGCAAACCCCGGAGTGAGTACGCCTGCGTCGACGAGTGTCGCCCACGCCGTGACCTGGTTGGCGGATAGCACAGGTTTGCCGAGTTCGGCCTCGAGCGCCCCGAGGACGTCATAGGTCCAGAGGTTGGTGCAGGACACGAAGATCGCGTCGGCGTCGGGATGATCGGCACCCCGGATCAGGTCGGCGGTGACCGAGTACGGAATGGTCCAGATGTCATGGTCGCGTCCGAGACCGCACTGCGCGACCACACTTCGACCGGACTGTGCGAGGAAGTCGCAGAGCAGTCCGGTCAGCGCGTTGGTGTAGGGCGTTGCCACGGAGATACAACTGATCCCCAGCGAGTCGAGCGCGCGAAGAAGTGCTTCGGAGGTCGTGACCGCACGCTGCGCACCCGCACCGAGCATGCAATTCGACAGCTCGACCGCCCCGGAGATCCCGTACACGAAACTGCCCGACGCGCACGCGTAGGCATACGCGCTGGGACGCACCGCCGAGATCGATCGGACCGCTGCCGCGATCTCGGTGTGGTTGTTCAGGTCCCGGCACATGTCGACGTCGACCGGCGCGTCGATGAATCCGGTGCGGGTGAAGTACAGCGACACCCCGTCGGGCATCCAGCGCCAGAGCTCACGGTCGAGTGCCATGTCGAACGGACAGATCACACCGATCCCGATCTGCTCCCCTGGGCCGCCGAACAGCGCGGATTCATGCTCCATGCAGGCATGATGACACATTGTCGGATTGTTGACAGTCTGAGCGCGACGAGTGCCCGGGCGCCGCAGATGTGTGTCACCGCCACGGGCGTTCAGCGGGACGTCAGGTACTCCTCGATCGCGGCAGTCACCTTCGGCCGGATGACGCACTCATGGGCGTGGTCGTTGACCATCCCGGACGCCTGCATCAGCGCGAACATCGTCGTCGGGCCGACGAACTTCCAGCCACGCTTCTTGAGATCCTTCGAGAGCCTCGTCGATTCGTCGGACAGCGTCATCGATCCCGGAACATGTTCTGCCGCAGGCGCATACCCCCAGAAGAACGACTCCAGCGACCCCTCGTTCTCGATGAGTTCCGTCGCACACCGCGCATTGTTGATCGCCGCCTCGATCTTGCCGCGGTGCCGGATGATGCCAGCGTCGCCGAGAAGCCGTTCGACGTCGCGCTCGGTGAATGCCGCCACCTTCTCGACATCGAAGCCGTCGAAGGCTGCCCGGAAGTTCTCACGTTTGTTCAGGATCGTGCGCCAGCTCAGACCTGACTGGAATCCCTCGAGGCACACCCGCTCGAACAACGCGTTGTCGCCCGTCAGCGGAAAACCCCACTCGGTGTCGTGGTAGGTGGTCTCGGGCTCGACCGACGCCCACGTACACCGCGCCCGTCCGTCGTCGCCGACGATCACATCTGCGTTCACGGCCGCAGATTACTCCGAGGCACCGACAGCACTGGTAACGGTTGCAGGATACGGTTGATCCAATGAGCGACTACATCCTCAACTCGCCGAACACCTTCATCACGGATTCGTTGCGTGGATTCGTCGCCGCACATCCCGATATCGCCTGGCAGTCGGACCCGGGATTCCTCCACCTACGCGAACGCAACGGTGACAGCACCGTCGCTCTCGTCTCGGGCGGCGGCTCCGGTCATGAGCCGATGCACTCCGGCATGATCGGTGCCGGCATGCTCGACGCCGCGTGCCCCGGACTCGTCTTCACCTCACCCAACGCCCTGCAGATCGTCGGCGCGACACGGTGGGCCGATCGCGGCGCAGGCGTTCTCCACATCGTGAAGAACTACACCGGCGACGTGATGAACTTCCGCATCGCTCGACACCTCGTACGCGACGACATCGAGACCGACCACGTGATCGTCTCCGACGACGTCGCGTCGGATTCCGACACCGGTCCCGGTCGTCGTGGAACCGGAGCGACAATTCTCGTCGAGAAGATCTGCGGCGCGGCGGCCGCGCGCGGCGATGGCCTGGCAACTGTCGCCGGGATCGGACGACGTGTGGTCGACAACGCGCGGAGCATCTCGGTGGCCTACCACGCGTGCACCATGCCCTCCGAGTCGTCGCCGACCTTCGAACTCGACGCCGACGAGATGGAGTTCGGCGTCGGCATCCACGGCGAGGCAGGGCGCGAACGCACCACCCGGGTCGGTGCCCGCGAACTGGTCAACCGCATGGTCGATCCGATCGTCGACGCACTGTCGCTGACTCACGGCGAGGAGGTGATCTGTCTCGTGAACGGACTGGGCGCCGCGCATCCCCTCGAACTCGATCTCGTGTTCGGAGAGGTGGTCGCCGATCTCGACCGCCGCGGAATCGCCATCGCGCGTCCCATGGTCGGCACGTTCGTCACCGCACTCGACATGCGCGGCGTCTCGATCACACTCGTTCGCGCCGACGACGAGATCCTCACCCTGTTCGACGCCCCGACCACAGCACCGGGATGGGCGGCGAGTCCCTCTCGCAGCACAGCACCCCTGAGCGACACCACGTTCGCCCAACCCTCGGACTCCGCCGACGACGGCCCCGAGAACGAATGGCTGACCCGCTTCGTCGGGCACGTCCAGGACTCCATCGCCGATTTGACGGAGCTCGATCAACGCGCGGGCGACGGCGATTTCGGCACGAACATGGAAGCCGCCCTGTCGCACTTCAGTCTTCCTCTGCGGGGCTCCGACAGCGAAGTCCTGAGCGCGATCAGCACCTCCTACCTCGTCCGCTCCGGCGGCACATCGGGAGTCATCTTCGGCGTACTGTTCCGCGAACTGTCCCTGGCCTTCGCCGACAACGACGATTTCGAGTCGGCGATCCGCGAGGGCTCCTCGCGCGCCCTCGCCGAGATCCAGGACCTCGGCGGAGCACAGGTCGGTGACAAGACCATGGTCGACGCATTGAGCCCGGCCGTCGACGCCCTCGAAGACGGCGAGCCCCTCTCTGCGGTCGGCCAGAAGGCTGCGGACGGAGCCGAATCTACCCGCGACACCACCGCCACCAAGGGACGCGCGAGCTACGTCGGAGAGAATGCTCGCGGCGTCGTGGACCCGGGCGCTCTGGTGGTCTCCTGGCTGTACCAGGCCACCACCGACAACAGCTGACAGTCCCAGCTCTACCCGAAAGCGGTGAGCAGTGCTCCGCCCACCGTCTGCAGCTTTTCGCATTCGGCCGATTGCGCAAAACACAATACGTGTCAGCACATCGTTAACTGTTCGGCCCTCGAGGTGTTATCGCACCGTGACCGTCGGCGTCTTGGGTTTCGAGTTAGTCGCAATCCCCTGCTGGATCTGACGCCGCACGTGCGCGACGCCCTAGCGTAGTCCGCAACGATCGGGGGAACGATCGCTTGGACAGGAGCACAACATGACCGAAACGACCGATAGGCTCTCGGTGCTCCTGACCCGGATCGCGAACGGCGACGCCCGTGCATTCGCTCAGTTCTACGACGAGACCAGTCACCGCGTCTACGGCATGGTGCTCCGCATCGTGCGCGACCGCGGGCTCAGCGAGGAAACGACGCAGGAGGTCTTCCTCACCGTGTGGCGCTCGGCGCACACGTTCGACCCCGAGTCGGGTTCGCCGCTCGGTTGGTTGATGACTCTCGCTCATCGTCGCGCCGTCGACCGGGTTCGCTCCGAAACCGCTGCCAAGCGTCGACTCCACGTCTACAGCACGGCCGAGCAGTCGACCAGGGTCGAACACGACGTGGTCAGCGAATCGGCCGAGCGCCGCGAAACCATCCGTGAGGTCCGACTCCTGATGTCCCGCCTGACCGAACTGCAGCGCGAGGCGATCGAGTTGGCCTACTTCCGAGGAATGACCTACCGCGAGGTCGCCGACGAATTGGGAGTGGCATTGCCGACGGCCAAGTCACGTATCCGGCAGGCACTCAAACGGCTCGAACCGCACATCGCGGTGACCGCAGCCTGAGGCGTCAACCCAGTCTTCAGAAAGACCCAGACACGAAAAGGTCCCCGACCCGTTGTGGGTCGGGGACCTTCTGTCAGTGCTGTCAGCCGAGAACCAACGAATCTCCGTCGGCGCTCACATTGACCGGCACGACGTCGCCGTCGCGGACATCACCGGCGAGCAACGCCTTGGCGAGCTGATCGCCAATGGCCTGCTGCACCAGGCGACGCAGCGGACGGGCGCCGTAGAGCGGATCGAATCCCCGCTCGGCCAGCCATTCCTTCGCCTTCGGCGTGACCTGCAGTTCGAGTCGACGCTGAGCAAGACGCTTCTGCAGTTGGCCGAGCTGGATGTCGACGATCGACACCAGCTCCTCGGGGCTGAGCGCCTCGAAGATCACGACGTCGTCGAGTCGGTTGATGAACTCCGGCTTGAACGCGCTGCGCACCGCCGCCATCACCTGGTCCCGGTCGCCTCCTGCACCCAGGTTCGACGTCAGGATCAAGATGGTGTTGCGGAAGTCGACCGTGCGTCCCTGGCCGTCGGTGAGTCGACCCTCGTCGAGCACCTGCAGCAGGATGTCGAAGACGTCCGGGTGGGCCTTCTCGACCTCGTCGAAGAGAACCACCGTGTACGGACGGCGACGTACCGCTTCGGTCAGCTGACCGCCCTGCTCGTATCCGACATAGCCGGGAGGTGCACCGACAAGCCTTGCCACGGCGTGCTTTTCGCCGTACTCACTCATGTCGATGCGCACCATCGCGCGCTCGTCGTCGAACATGAACTCCGCCAGCGCCTTGGCCAGCTCGGTCTTACCGGTGCCGGTCGGACCCAGGAACAGGAACGATCCCAGTGGCCGGTTCGGGTCGGCGACGCCTGCACGAGCACGCCGGACTGCGTCGGACACGGCGACCACGGCCTCTTTCTGGCCGATGACGCGCTTGCCGAGTTCCTCTTCCATGCGCAGCAGCTTGGCGGTCTCACCCTCGAGCATCTTGCCTGCGGGAATGCCCGTCCACGCCGACACAACCTGTGCGACGTCGTCGGGGCCAACCTCCTCCTGCAGCATCACGTCCTCGTCGGGGTCGGTGCCGGTCTTCTCGATCGCGGCTTCCAACTCCTTCTCCAAGCCGGGGATCTTGCCGTAGCGAAGCTCGGCCGCACGACCCAGATCACCGTCACGTTCGGCCCGATCCGCTTCTCCACGAAGGCGTTCGAGCTCTTCCTTGGTGTCGCGAACGGCGTCGATGGCGGTCTTCTCCGACTGCCAGCGTGCGGAGAGCTCGTTGAGCTTCTCCTTCTGGTCGGCCAGTTCCTGACGCAGCTTCTCGAGACGTTGCTTCGACGCTTCATCGTGCTCCTTCTCGAGGGCGACCTCCTCGACCTCGAGGCGTCGGACGACGCGCTCGACCTCGTCGATCTCGACGGGGCGCGAGTCGATCTCCATCCGCAGCCGCGACGCAGCCTCGTCGACTAGGTCGATGGCCTTGTCGGGCAGGAAGCGCGATGTGATGTAACGATCGGAAAGGCTTGCGGCAGCGACCAACGCGGAGTCGGTGATGCGCACACCATGGTGCACCTCGTAACGCTCCTTCAGGCCGCGCAGGATGCCGATGGCGTCCTCGACGCTCGGCTCACCGACATAGACCTGTTGGAACCGACGCTCCAGGGCGGCGTCCTTCTCGATGTACTGGCGGTACTCCTCCAGCGTCGTCGCACCGACCAGGCGCAACTCACCGCGAGCGAGCATCGGCTTGATCATGTTGCCCGCGTCCATGGCGGAATCGCCTGTGGCACCGGCACCCACGATGGTGTGCAGCTCGTCGATGAAGGTGATGACCTGCCCGGCCGACCCCTTGATCTCGTCGAGCACGGCCTTCAACCGCTCCTCGAACTCACCGCGGTACTTGGCGCCCGCGACCATCGATCCGAGGTCCAGCGACACTACGGTCTTGTTGCGCAACGACTCCGGCACGTCACCTTCGACGATGCGCTGCGCGAGCCCCTCGACGATGGCGGTCTTGCCGACGCCGGGCTCACCGATGAGGACCGGGTTGTTCTTGGTACGGCGGCTGAGCACCTGCACCACACGACGGATCTCGGAGTCGCGGCCGATGACCGGATCGAGCTTGCCCTCGCGGGCGGCAGCGGTCAGGTCGGTGGAGTACTTCTCCAATGCCTGGTAGGTGGATTCGGGGTCTTCCGACGTCACGCGCGCGGTTCCGCGGACGGCGACGAACGCCTCCTGCAGAGCCTGCGGGGTTGCGCCGTTGTCGTGCAGCAGCTTGGCGACATCGGAATCGCCGGTGGCGAGCCCGACGACGAGGTGCTCGGTGGAGACGTACTCGTCGTTGAGTTCGGTGGCGAGCTGCTGGGCGGCCGTGACCGCCGCGATCGACTCGCGGGAAAGCTGCGGCTGAGCACTGGCACTCGACACCGTCGGCGCCCGGTCGACCATGGCCTGAGCCTGCGCCCGAACAGTCGACGGGTTCACTCCCACCGCCTTGAGCAGCGGCGAAGCGATACCGTCGGACTGGTCCAGCAGCGCGACCAGGATGTGGGCCGGACGTACGTCGGGGTTACCAGCAGCGGCCGCCGCCTGCACAGCAGCACTCAACGCCTGCTGCGTCTTGGTGGTCGGGGTGAAGCTGTCCACTTGGTGGTACCTCTTTCTTTACGTGTTCTTGCGTTCTTAAGTCTCCGTGGCTCAATTATGGCCACTCGAGTGGTTCAACGCACGCAGAGTTGAGTCCATTCCGCTCAGGTTTGTCTATTTTGTGACTTGAGTCACTAGTTACGGTTGCCGCGCTCGGCCAGTTTCCGGACTGGCGGACGAGTTTCAGTGTCGGGCCCCACTCCGACCATCACCTTCGAGGGCACCGGCATCGCGACCGTGCGGGTGTCATCCATCGTCGGTGGCCATGGCGTCCCGATCGGCCGTCGCAGCGTCCACCACGGCGCGCACCTGCGGGCTCCTCGACCCTGTAAGCCAAGCGAATGCCACCTCATTGGGCGGGATGTCGCGGATCGGGACCACCGCGACATCGGACCGTGTGTAGAACTGTCCGGTGCTCAGCGGCAGGATGCAGATGCCCTCCTCGGCGGCGACCAGTTCCAGCTTCTCCTCAACGCTGTGCTGGGGATGGGTCGGTACCGGTGTCCCCGAACAGAACTCGTCTGCGACCGCTTGCCACTCTGGGACCGCATCGGTGCTCTGGAGGAGGTGCTCGCGTGCCAGGTCGGCCAGCGCGATCGAGGACGACCCAGCCAGTGGGTGGTGTGCGGGGATCGCCGCGACACGTGGTTCGCTGAACCACGGGCGTAGATGGATTCCACTGCGTGGGACTGGAAGTCGGACCACGCTGATGTCCACCCTGCCGTCACGGAGGACTGCTGTCTGGGTGTTCCAATCGGTGCGCAGAAGTCTCACCTGCATCGCGGGATGGGTCTCGCGAAGGCGCCGCAACAGCGCCGAGAGGGTGAGACCGGGCATGAACCCGATGGTGATCGAGGCGGTCGTCTCAGCGGCGGCCCGCGCCTTCCTCGTCGCAGCGGTCGCTGCCTCGAGCAAGGCTGGTGCGTCCGCGTGAAGCTGTCGCCCTGCGTCGGTCAGCGTTGTGCGCCGTCGGTCCCGATCGAAGAGCATCACTCCGAGGTCGGCCTCCAGCGCGCGGATCTGGCGCGACAGCGCGGGTTGCGCAACGTGCAGGGACGCGGCTGCGCGTCCGAAGTGGAGTTCGTCGGCGACCGCGACGAAGTAGCGCAGCTTCCTCAGATCGAGGTCCACCGATCGTCCTCCCCGTCGTCGACATCGCTGCGCGCACCGTCCGCGGTCGCAATCTCCACCATGCGCCACCTTCAGACCTGTGACAACTCCCCGAGAGGGTCGAGATGTGCCGGAGCCCAGGCCAGCTCACGCTGGGCGCGAGCCGGAGTGAGCTGTTGGTCGAGTGCCAACGCGTCGGCGACAGGTCCCATCGTGCTTCGCGCTTCGTCCAGCGGGATCGACACCGGAGTGGCGGTGAGACCAAGTGCGGACGATATCGCCTCGGCGACGTCGCGCGTCGACGGGTTGACCCCGCCCACGCCGACGTACACGGACCCCGCCGATGCGTCCAGGGCGGCGACGTACAAATCAGCCAGATCCTCGACGTGCACCAGTGCCCAGTGCGCGGACCCGTCGCCGATGTACTCCACAGCACCTGCGGAGCGGGCCGGTTGAATGACAAACTCCTCGATAAGGCGGTTCTGGCCGCCATACACCAGACCCGGTCGGATGACGACAGGAGTCCTACCGTCGCAGACGCGTCCCAGCACCGCGTCCTCGACGTCACGACGCCAGCCCACGATCGCTGGCGGATTCCACGGCGCGTCCTCGTCGGCGACACCGTCTGTGTCACCGTAAACCCAGGTGCCACCGGTATGGATGTAGGTTCCGCTCCCCACCCCGTCGAGCATTGCCTCAGCAGCTGCTCGATCCTCGGCGCCGGTGGTCGCCTGGGCAAGGTGGATCACGGCCTCGCTCTGCACAGCGGCCTCGTTCAACACCTCGAGGTCCGTCATTTCGCCGCGGACTGCAGTGGCCCCCAGACCGCGGACCGCGTCGGCGGAGCGGTCGCTGCGGGCGAGCGCTGCGACGGTGTGTCCGTGGTCCTGTAGTGCCGTGATGACGGCGGTGCCGACGTAGCCAGAACCGCCGGTGACGAAGACCTTCATGTCGATTCCTTTCGATGTGGAGCGTCCTGCATCCTCGACCCGAGTGTGCGCGGTGGGTGTCGGTGGCGTCCAAGACCTGGATCGGTCGCTGTGATGCCGATCGGGCATCGACGGTTCCATGCGGTTCGCCGACCTCCTCGGGCGACTCTCGCAAGGTCCGGTTCCTCATGCCGTGGTCGAAATACGTCGTTGAGGTCGTCGAACCCGAGAAGCGTCGCCTACCGACAACCGACTGGCAATGCCAAATCCAATAGTCGTGCGGAGTCCCCGAAGCCTTGGCGGGGCTCTGCCGGTGCGCGGTAGCCTGCCTCCAGGAGCGGCACGAGGAGTGGCACATGTCCCGACTGAGCACTCGCTATCGCGTCAGCGGCGCCGACCTCCCCTTCGGCAATCCCCTGGCCGGGCACGGCGTGGCCATGGAAGGCTACTTCTGGCGGTTCACTCAACCCGACCGTGGCCGCACGCTCATCGCCCTATGCGGCGTGAACACGGCTGCCAACGGCGACCGCTGGGCCACGATAGGGCTGGCTTCCCACCCGAACAGAGTGCTCCGCACCAGCGCACATCCTGGCGCGCAAGACAATCCACACGCTCTCGAGGTCGCCGCCAACTCAGCCTTTCGCGCCGACACGAATGAGCTCCACGTCGACTTGGGTCCCGACGCGCGTCTCGACGTCCGCGTCGACGATCCGGTGCCGTGGCCGCGTCGAGCCTACGGCGCCTCCGGACTGTTCCATTCCATACCGGGGCTCAACCAGTACTGGTCTCCGTGGCTGCTCGGTGGCCGCGCGAGCGGTACCGCAGCCGTCGGCGATGAGACCTGGAATCTCGACGGCGCCCAGGTGTACGCCGAAAAGAACTGGGGTCGTGAGGGA
Organism: Gordonia otitidis NBRC 100426; assembly: GCF_000248075.1. Lineage (GTDB taxonomy): Bacteria > Actinomycetota > Actinomycetes > Mycobacteriales > Mycobacteriaceae > Gordonia > Gordonia otitidis. The sequence continues at coordinate 35,735 of NZ_BAFB01000113.1, forward strand.
TTCCCCGAGAGCTGGTGGTGGGGTCAGGCCCAGGGTTTCACCGAACCGACGGCGTGCGTGGCCTTTGCAGGCGGAACCGTCCGTGCGGGGCCATTGAAGACAGAGGTCACCGTCATCGTCGTCCTCCTACCCGACGGACGCCTGATACGCGTCGGCGACCCGCTGATCTCACCCGTCCGCGCACAGGTCACCGACGAATCGTGGTCGCTGCACAGCACAGGGCGTCGGTACGTCGTTCACGTCGAAGGGTCTGGTCGTTTGGGCGATGCGCACGTCTTGCCGGTGCCCCTCCCCAGCCAGCGACGCAACATCCCCGGCGCGATCGAGCATCTCGGCGCACATATGACTGTCGAGGTTCGACGCCGCGACGGTCGGGTGGTCTGGAGTGGCGAATCCAACCTGGCCGCACTGGAACACGGTGGCATCGCCCGAGCGAAAGCAGAAATCCTGCGTCGCGGCGGCACCGCGAGCGACACCGACGCTCCCCCGATCCCCTGAATCCTCGGACCCGCGCCGCGTTCACACCCGAACGCATCCACCCCGGCTCCACAGGCCGATCTGCTTCGAGCCGTCGCTCGCGCGAATGAGGACGTCGAACCACTCGTTTGCCCGATAGGTAGCATCCCCGGCGTGCGCAGAACCCCCGACCCCGACGCCCGAAAAGTCACAGCGTCAGCAGCTGACCAGCCAGGGGGCACGACCAAGCACCGCGGTTGGGTCGACTGGGTGGTCACCGGCCTTGGCCTCGGTGCACTGCTCGGAGCGTCCGCCGTCGCCCTGATGGTGATCCTGTTCGGTACCGAGAACCTGGTCGACAGGTCGATGACGGGCGGCAAGGTCCGCTTCAGCGACATCCGGCTCACCGTCAACACGGCGACGATGGTGCTGTCCCTGGTCGTTGTCGCGCTGACGGTCGTCGCCGTGCTCACGCGTTCGAATACTGCCCGGTACACCGCGAAACTCGTGTGCCTCGTCGCGCTGCTCTGCCAGGCCCTCGTGGGCCTGTTCTACTTCACTCACGCGCCGTCGATGAACGACGCGGACATCCACGGCACCGGCTACGGCGGCACACTCGCCGCATTCTGGGTGGCGCTCGTTGGGCTTCTTCTTCTGCCCTTCGGCCTCGCAGGGCGCGCACCCCGCACGTCGACGACGCGCGGAGTCGCCCTGGCCGCAGTGATCGCGCTCGTTGCAGCGGCAACCGCGACAGCGGTCTTCGCGCCGCCGACAGCCGGTGCCGAAGATCAGATGATCGAGATCGATCTCGGTGACCGCCATCAGGTTTCGACGCCTCTTCCCACTGCTGTCGTTGGCGAGCCGCGTCAGTTCGCCGACGGCGTCGTAGCCGCATACCCGGTGGGTCCAGGTTTCGTGACGGTCGACGCGGCCGGGCTTTACGATTAACCGAGCAGTCTGACGATGTACAACGGCGACGACCTCACCACCAGATGGAACCTGCGAGTGGTCGGCAATCCTTCCCCCTCGATACGCGTCCACGTCGTCACCGCCAAGGGAATCGTTGCGGTCACCGTCGGCGGATTCCCCGGAGGGACGAGATCATTCGGTATCGACGCGACAACCGGCGAGAGAATATGGAAGAACTCGACAACGTTGTCGCTTCCACGAGCGAACTCGGATCGCGATGTCGAGGGTGACCCACAGGTTCATCACCTCCTGGAGGCAACGGACGACAGCACCGTTCGCGAGTACGACCCCACGTCCGGCCAACTGCGCTGGAGCCACGACGCGGGAACGACGTGCAGCATCGACGACGTCAGAGATCTGGACGACACCGTCGAGCTCACGCTCACCTGCCCCGACGGCAGTCACACCCGCGTACTCGACGCGAACACCGGCGCAGTGCTCCCGAGCCGCCCGGAGCGCGACGCGCGCGACCCCGACCGACCACCACTACCGGAGGGATATCACTACGTCGCCGACCAGCAGGATCAGTACCCTGCCGCTATCGCGGACGCGACCGGCAAGCATGTCGCGGAGTTAACTGACAAGCGAATCATCAACTGCGACAACGCCTCCAAGAACTGCATCGCAGAACCGGCCAACCGTGGGGAAATCGAACTCATCTCGCTCGCCGCACCCACCACTCCTCTGCTATTTCCGGTCGAGGGCAGCTACTCCTCCTCGCTCTTCCTGCACGATCAACTCCTGATCGCCACCCTTTCCTGGGACGGGAGTCAGCCGCGCTCGGCATCCACGGGACAGATCACCACGGTCGACCTGCGCGCGGGCACCCATGAGAGCCGACCTGGCCGGGCGGAGTCGATGGAACCCTTCCCAGGCGGTGTCGTCATGGGCTTCGACGACACCATCTCCACGATGCGAGGTACCCGATGACCGCTCAGAGTGATCGCGACGACGTGGCGGCGCCGTCGGAGGACGCACAACCGACGGACGAATCGACTGCGTCACCGACGCAGGGTGCGCCCGTCGAGTCGAACGTCGTCAGTGCGCCGGTGCTCGTCGGCTTCTCGATATCGCTCGCGTTGCTCGCACTTGCTTTCGGGGTGACCTCGCTGATACTCCGAACCGATCTCCACCTCGCCGGTGCGCCGGGTGCGATCGCACGGGCGCTCGCATTCGGCGCTCTCATCGCTGGTGCTCTCGCACTGCTTGCGCTGTCGGTCCGCAGGCGAGCGTGGACCGCGGAATGGTGGTCGGCGAGCCTGCCGTCGGTTGCGATCATGGCCGTGATCGCGGTGATTGCCTGCGTTGTCGCAGGATCGAAGAACCGCGATGTCACAAGACTTTTCGACAGCCATGGTGCGTTCGTCTACGCGATCGTCGCGGCTGTGTGTGGTTCGGTCGCACTGTGCACAGTCGCTGCGCTGCCCATCTCCGCACCACGTCGGGCCCGGACCAGCGCTGTCGTCGCTCTTCTCGTCATCGCACTCGTCGTGCCGTCGACGATCACCCTCGCACGCTCGTACGCGAATCCGTGGCGGCCGCACCTCGCCGCGGCCGAGCCGACGGCGCCACTGCCGACCGATGTCACCGAAGTCGCCTACCGCACAAGGCTGAATGGAGACGGCCGAGACCCACTCGCTCGCGCTGGTGACGGATTCGTGGCGGTTTACGACAACACGGTGACAGCCTACGACGGGCGCACCGGATCACCCCGATGGTCGTTCGATTTCGCTGATCTCACCGTCGATGATCAGGACGGGCCTCAGGTCACACTCGCCGTCGAACCCGACGGAACCGTGTCGGCGCGCCGCGCGAACATCACCGTCGGACTCGACCCCGTCACCGGCGAGATCCGTTCGCGCTCCGTCGACGACAGCCATGCGGATCAGTCCTACGAGGACTGCCCTGGTGTAGAAACACACGCTGCACAGGCGAGGTGCCTCGACGGACAGCTCGAGCTGACCGATCGTACGACGGGTGCACCCATTCGTCTGCAGTCCGACCTGCCCTCGGGCAACGTCGTCCACGTTGCCGCGGTCTCCGAGGATGAGTTCGCGGTTCTCGTCGCGCCGGGAAGCTCGGCGGACTCAGCACACGTCGTCGTGATCAACGATCGCGGGCAGCAGGTCGACTCCGCACCGGTGCCCGGCAGCGTCGGGCAGCTCGCACGCGGCCCGCGCGGTACGGTCGTTCTCATCCCCACAGATGTGTCGGCCGATTCGGTATTCGTGCGCTCATACGCACAGCGTCACACGGTGGAAGTGCCTGCTTATCCCGCACGTCGGCCAGGTGACTTCGCACTCGTCGGTGACCACATCGTCGCCACGCTCGACGGTCGCAGCCTCTCGAGAGTCGACCCGCTCACCGGCGCTGTGCAAGCCGTCGACGTCGCGACCTGCACCGGTTCCCAGTACATCCGCCAGGTGCTGACCGTGCCCGGTTCCGTCATCGCAGTATGCGAACTGTCGTCCGGGACATTTGACATCATCGGCCTCCGTTAACTGCTCGGCATGATCGTCACGTGTGCAGCGTCCGCCCCTCCCAGAATTCCTTGCGGATCTCGCGTTTGAGGATCTTGCCGGTCGAGTTGCGCGGCAGATCGGTGACGATGTCGACCGACTTGGGCACCTTGTATCCGGCGAGCCGGGCGCGGCAGTGGGCGACAAGTTCATCCTCGGTGACCTCGGCGCCGGGACTCAATACGATCACCGCTTTCACGGACTCGCCCCACTTCGTGTCGGGCACACCGATCACCGCAACATCGGCGACGGCGTCGTGTTCGATCACGACACGTTCGACCTCGACGGGATAGACGTTCTCGCCGCCGGTGATGATCATGTCCTTGACCCGGTCGGAGATGAACAGGTAGCCGTCGGCATCCATGTGCCCGGCGTCCCCGGTACGCAACCAGTCGTCACCGACGAGTGTCTCCGCGGTCTCCTGTGGCTTGTCCCAGTAGCCGAGCATGTGCTGCTGGGACTGTGTCCAGAACTCGCCGACCTCACCGGGAGCCACCGTCTTTCCCTCTGGGTCAACAACTTTGACGGTGACTCCGGGAAGCGGTCGACCCGCGGAGACGAGCCGTTCAGGATGTTCGACGTCGCGATGATCGGCAGGACCGAGAACACTGAATACGCCGGACATCTCGGTCATGCCGTACACCTGGTAGAAGTCGACGTCTGGCCACGTGTCCAGACATGCCCGAATCGTCGGCAGCGGCATGGGGGATCCCCCG
>NZ_BAFB01000112.1 GCF_000248075.1 Gordonia otitidis NBRC 100426
CCTCTTTCGCGATGTCGGGGTCGACGTCGAGGCCCGCGGTGAGGGCTTCGGTGACGATCGACTGGCGCAACCCGGACGACTGAGTCAGCAGATCGCGCACGGTGATCGCTGCGTGCGCGCGGTCGACGTCGCCTGCGGGCAGATACCTCGCGATCGAGGCACCGAGATCCAGCTTGCCCTGTGTGTAGGCGATTCCAGCGAGCATGGACACCACGCTCTTGGTGGAGCTGAACAGATTCCAGGGAGTATTGCCCGTGACGTCGTTCAACGGCCCACGCCCGATGAGGCAGTTGTTGCGGTACACCTCGATGTGCGTCCGCATCCTCGACGCCGCGAAAGCAATCGCATCGTCGAGTTTCGCTTTGTCGATCCCGACGCTCGACGGCGCGGCGGAGGCGGGGGCAGCAGAGCCCGCGGGCAGATCGCAGCGGACCTGTGTGGGCGCTGCGCTGGCAACGGGCGTCAACGTGAGGCTCGCGACCAGGACGCTGAGCACCACTCCGGCCAGAAGAACCACACGCCTGTTGCGTGTGCGCGCACAAGTGCGAGACGCCGACACCGCCGTGACCTCCTCGTCGTCGACAACTGCACTGCAGCGTTGCACGCGCGTCGGCCGGCGGCGTCGAGTTCGGAAAATCGGGGTGCACGGCGACGCGATCGTGTGCAGTTCGCCCGCGGAATGACCAAAGTGCACATCCGTCGAAGCGCGATCACGCAGCATTCTCGGCCGGCAGTCGAATATGTCGTCGAAGTGAACGTCGGCTGGTATTTCGCCGCCACCGATGAAATGGCCTCGCGAGATCGGTGTATTGGCATTAGCGTGGAGCGCGCCACGTCCGAGCAGGTCATGGCGCCCCACACAGAGCCGAGCAGAAAGGTCCGATAGGCGACGAGGAGGTGCCCCATGCGGACCCCATTGCGGAACTCAACGCGAATTCCAGCACCGATCCAACGGCATACAGATGATCTCGACGGCCCGCTAGTGGCATCGGGAGGACTGTCATGACCATCTTCGTCACCAACGCGGGACTGCAGATCCTGGCTCGGGTCACCTGGCGCCGGGCAGCGGTGTTGCTGACCACAGAGGTCGCGCGCAACGTCGAGGGCACGCCGGTCGTGCGTGTGGTGCATTCGCCCACCGTGACGCTGCCGATCCACAAGGTCGTCGCCATCAAACGCAATGCGTATCGCCCGTTTGCGGGGAAGTCGATGGACTCGTACGCGTCGACGGCGACCATCCTGCGTCGCGATCAATGGATCTGCGCGTACTGCGACGGACCCGCTGACACCGTCGACCACATCGTGCCGGTCTCCAAGGGCGGCAAGAGCACCTTCGGTAACCAGGTGGCGGCGTGTAAGTCGTGCAACGGCTTCAAGGCCAACCGGACTCCGCGCCAGGCGGGGATGGCGATGCGGCACGCGCCGTTCGTCTACGACCCGTGGGCACAGGACCAGAAGGAAGTCTGGGAATTGTTCACGTTGCGTCCGAAGACTGGGTGAACTCGGTGGGTACGTCGGCATCGGACTCGCTCCGGTGCCGACGTACCTATGTCACGGGCCGACGAGATAGGTCGTGTTTCCCACGGTGGTGCGCACCCGGTTGCGCGGATCGCTGATCGAATTGCGTTGGTAGTTCGAGTGCGTGACCCACTTGCCGCGCCCCTGCAGGCGTAGCTGCGCACTGGCGTCCGCGGAGCCCGAGGAGCCTGCAGAACCGTTGTCGGCGCCGCCGGGCCAGTTGTCTGCGTTCGACCATCCGTCCCAGCGGCGCGAGTCGACGACCTTGTACTGGGTGTAGTCCGGTGTCGGCTCCAACTGATGGCCGTCGAGAGTGCGCCCCATGCTCCCACCGAACCTGCGCTGCAGATTGCCGATCAGCACGAACGACAGGTCGGCCGCGGGTGGTGCGTCGGCTCGGCCCGCGTAGGTGCGGAGCCATTCCGACGCGATCTGTGCGCCCCTCGAGTATCCGAACACGATCTTCTTTCCGGGCGTGCGTCGGATGTAGTCGTTGAGAAGGTCACGGCCCCGGAGCAATCCGGCCCACCGCAGATCGACCACCGTCGGCACACGTACCGGTGTGCCGTGAGTCGGCGCGTACCGACTGAAGGTGGTGTTCATGATGTGGAGAATGCCGTCAGCTCCGAAGATGAGCGGCTCGCAGGTCAATACGGTCGTATGCGTCTGTCGGCCCGGCCGCGCGGTCGGGTCGAGTGGAGCAGCCGCGGAATGCGGCGGCGTGGCCACGTTCATGCAGATCACACAGAGCAGAGCGGAGGAAGTCAGCACAACGCTGCGGAACGCTCGTGTCATCGTCGGGTGGCCTTTCGTTTATGGCTTCATGCGCTCGGCCCCCGCTGAACAGAACTACCAGCGCAGGCGTCAGCCGACTCACCTCGAAAGTGAACTGTTATCGCGCAGCGTCACAACAGTCACATCGCTCTCGCGAATTTCCGACGAAACGGATGCTTTTCGGCCTGTGCGACAAGCCTGTGACCAGCGTCACCAGTCGTGTGTACACTTGTGCACTACGAGCTACCGGAGGGAGGCTGGTGAATCTTCTCAAGTGGAGTAAGCGGCCTGCGGCCGATGTCGACGCGACGCGGCCCGAGGTCAACATTTTGCGAGGGCTGATCGCACGAGCGACCACCCCGCTACTACCCGACGACTATCTCCACCTGATCAATCCGCTGTGGAGTGCTCGCGAACTGCGCGGCCGTGTCGAGGACGTGGTGAAGGAAACCGCCGACAGCGCCACGGTCGTGATCCGCACCGGTTGGGGATTTCCCGACAGCTACCGGCCCGGTCAGTACGTCGGGATCGGACTCGACGTCGACGGACGCTGGCACTGGCGCTCGTATTCGCTGACGTCATTCGGCAGCAACGACGACAAGACCATATCGATCACCGTCAAGGCGAACCCCGACGGATTTCTCTCGACACACCTCGTCGACGGCGTCGCGCCGGGCACCATCATTCGTCTCGCGGCACCGAAGGGCGATTTCCATCTGCCAGAGCCGGTCCCCGACGCAGTGTTATTCCTGACAGCAGGCAGCGGTATCACCCCGGTCATCGCGATGTTGCGCTCGATGAAGCACCGCGATCAGAGTCTCGACATCGTGCACATCCACGCCGCGCCGTCGCGCGAGTCGGTGATCTTCCTCGACGAACTCGAACAGTTCGACGACGACAACCCCAGTTACACACTCGATCTGCGACTCAGCTCGGAGGACGGGCGATTCGACGTCACTCAACTCGACGCCGCCGTGCCTGATTGGCGAGAACGGTCGTGCTGGGCATGTGGGCCGGTTGAATTCCTCGACGACATCGAAGAGGTCTTCGAGGAGAACGGACTCTCGGATCAGCTCCACATCGAGCGATTCGCCATCGCGCGCACCGACATCGGCGGCGAGGGCGGTACCGTCACGTTCGCGACGTCGGGCAAATCCGCCGAGATCGACGGCGCCACCACACTTCTTGAAGCAGGCGAGGAGTTGGGAATCCAGATGCCCTTCGGTTGTCGCATGGGCATCTGCCAGACTTGCGTCGTTCCGCTCGCGGCCGGCTACGTCCGCGATCTACGCAGCGGAGACGAACGACGTGAAGGTGACCGCATCCAGACATGTATTTCCACCGTGTCGGGTGAATGCACGCTAGACCTGTAGGGAGAATCCATGGCCATCACCGACATCGATCGGTACGCCCATCTCACCGAAGCCGACGTCGAAGCACTCGGTGCCGAACTCGACGCCATCCGGCGTGACATCGAGGAGTCCCGCGGGGTCCCCGATGCCAAGTACATTCGACGCACCATCGCATTCCAGCGAACGCTGGCGGCTGGCGGTCGGGTCGTGCTCATGTTCAGCAACCGAAAGCCCGCATGGTTACTCGGTACCGGGATGCTCGGCGTCGCCAAGATCATCGAGAACATGGAACTCGGCCACAATGTGATGCACGGCCAGTGGGATTGGATGAACGATCCCGAGATCCACTCGTCATCGTGGGAATGGGACACCACGTGTCCGAGCGTGCAGTGGAAGCACTCCCACAATTTCGTGCACCACAAGTACACCAACATCGTCGGCATGGACGACGACGTAGGCTACGGCATCCTGCGCGTCACCCGGGACCAGCCGTGGGAGTGGTGGAACGCCGGCAACTCCGTGTACAACTTCCTCCTCGCAACGTTTTTCGAGTGGGGCGTCGCATTGCACCACCTCGAGGCGGAGAAGCTGCGCAAGGGTGAGAAGTCGTACCGCGCTGCGTTGAAGGATCTGCGCGTGATCGGGCGCAAGGTCGGGAAACAGGCAGCCAAGGACTATCTGATCTTTCCCGCACTCGCCGGACCCAACTGGTTCACCACGCTGACCGCGAACGCGACCGCGAACTTCATCCGCAACTACTGGGCGTACGCGGTGATCTTCTGCGGGCACTTCCCCGACGGCGCCGAGAAGTTCACCGTCGAGGAGTACGAGGAAGAGGATCAGCCGCGCTGGTATCTGCGACAGATGTTGGGCTCGGCCAACTTTCATGCAGGCCCGGTCATGCGCTTCATGAGCGGAAACCTGAGCCATCAGATCGAGCACCATCTGTTCCCCGACCTTCCGAGCAACCGCTATGAGGAGATCGGTGTGCGGGTGCGCGAGCTGTGCGACAAGTACGACCTGCCGTACACCACCGGCTCGCTGCTGCATCAGTACTGGTTGACGTTCCGGACGATCGGGAAACTGTCGGTGCCCAACGCGATGCTCAAGGCGAGTGCCGACGACGCACCGGAGACAGCATCGGAGTTGCGGTTCAACATCATCGAGGGCACCAAGACGCACTTCGGCGCTGATCCGGCGACCGGTCGTCGGCGTGGTCTGCGGTCTGCGCTGCGGGAGTTACGTTCGTCGAGGGTCGCCGCGCACACCTGAGGGTCCTGCTTATCAAGTCCTGGAATTATCACCCGCGCCAGCGCAGCACCTCCAACGCGACGCCGACGTCGAGCAGACTCTCGTCGAGCGGTCGGGGCAGCAGCTCCTCGGCGCGGGCGAGACGCCGGATCACGGTGTTGCGGTGTGTGTAGAGCGCTTCGGAGGTACGGGAAGTGTTGCACTGCAGCGTGATCCAGGTCCGCAGTGTGTCGAGCAGAGCAGGTTCGGCGTGCGCCAGCTCGCCGAGCGTCTCGTCGACGAAGGCGGCGGTGTCGTCGGGCGACGACATCAGGAGCGACACCAGGCGCACATCGTCGAATCGTACGAATCCGTGCGAGCCGCCGAGCTGTGCGACGATGCGCTGGGTGGCGAGGGCCTGGAAGTGGCTGGCGCGGAACCCGTCGACGCCGTCGCCTGTTCTGCCGACGGCCACGTCGATCCCCGGTGACGGCGACATCCGATCGATCGATGCTTCGTCCGTGGGCAGCCACACCCACAGCGATGCGGCGCTGGCCACGACGGTGAGCCTGCTCCCGCAGCCCGCCGACGTCGCGAGCGTGTCGGCGGCGGATTCGAGCGTCGCGGCCTGATCGGGATGATGAGTCCAGAGGACGAGCGCGGTGTGAGGTCCGCGGAGTCGGTACCCGAGCTGCATTTCGGCGCGGTCGATCGGTATGGGTGCGCCTTCGAGCAGGAGAGCGACCGCCTCGCGACGCTGTGCATGGGTGCCGCGGGTGAGTTCGTGGCGCTCGCTGCGCATCCGCTCGCTCATGGCGTCGACGGTGTCGTCGATGAAGGTCGAGATGGACACCAGCGAGACGTCGAGGAGCTCACGTAGTTGCTCGGGGTCGTCGGTGAGACTGAAACACACCTTCATCCACAGCCGCCACGCGACGCTCTGTGCTGTGCGGAAGGCGTCGAGTGCGGACTCGTCGAGTCCTCGGCGCACGAGGTCGCGGGCGGCGGTGAGGATGTCGGGGGTGAGTTCGGCCGGTACACGTTCTCCGGGACGAAGCACATTGCTCCTGGCCCAGCGCATGGTGTTGGCCAGGTTTGTGCGGCGGGTGGCGTCGGCGAGCACAGGGTCGTCGGCGATGGCTTTCATGCGGAGACCGCCCAGCGAGGCGTCGTGGATCGCTTGAATCCACTCTTCCGGTGGGTCGAGAATGAGTTCGGCGCCACGTCGGATCAGGCTCATGGTTTCAGGCGACGCGGTGGGCCACTGCTCGGACATGTGAACAGTATGCACCCCTGGAGTCATGAACTATGTGCAATAGTCACCTGGCATCCGGCGCTGCGGAGGCGCATTCTGGAATGTAACAACGCATGGTGTCATATTCGCCGTTGGCGTGATCGACACACGATTTGAGGAGGCACGGGTGCCTACAACTGCCACACCTGTAGAGACGCTGGATGTCCTGATCGTCGGGGCGGGTGTCTCCGGGATCGGTGCAGCCCACTACGTGACCACGGAACTACCTGACAAGACGTATGCGCTGCTCGAAGGTCGGGAATCGCTCGGCGGCACCTGGGACCTGTTCCGGTATCCGGGCATCCGCTCCGACAGTGATCTGCACACGTTCGGGTTCGAGTTCAAGCCCTGGGTCGACAAGCAGTCGATCGCAGATGCGGACCGCATCATGCAGTATCTGCGCGAAGCCGTCGACGAGGACAAGATCAACGAGCATCTCCGGCTGCAGCACAAGGTGACGGCATTGAACTGGTCGTCGGACGAACAGCTGTGGACTGCGGAGGTCGATCGTCTCGACACCGGCGAGCACATCCAGATCAAGGCGAACTGGGTCTACTGCGGGTCGGGCTACTACAACTACGACGAGGGCTTCACGCCATACTTCGAGGGACGTGACACGTTCAAGGGGCAGGTGGTGCATCCGCAGCACTGGCCCGAGGACCTCGACTACAAGGGCAAGAAGGTCGTCGTCATCGGAAGCGGCGCAACGGCCGTCACGTTGCTCCCGGCGATGGCGGGCGACACCGAGCACATCACCATGCTCCAGCGCACACCGACCTACATCCTCCCGCTGCCCAAACACGACCCATTTGCCAACGTCGCGCGGAGCATCCTGGGTGACGAGCGGGGGTACGCGGTCGCACGGTGGAAGAACATCCTGCAGCAGCGGGTGCTGTACGAAGCGGCGCAACGCTTTCCGAAGACATCGCGCAAGGTGATCCGCAAGGTCAACCAGATGCTGCTGCCCGAGGGATACGACGTCGACACGCACTTCAATCCGCCGTACAACCCCTGGGACCAGCGTCTGTGTGCTGTGCCGGACGCCGACCTGTTCAAGACGATTCGATCGGGCAAGGCGTCGGTGGTCACCGACCGCATCAAGTCATTCACCGAGAACGGCATCCTGCTCGAGAGCGGCCGCGAGCTCGAGGCCGACATCATCGTGACCGCAACGGGATTGAACGTCCGACTGTTCGGAGGCATGGACCTTTCACTCGACGGCGAGCCGGTGGTGCTGCGCGATCATGTCATCTACCGCGGCATGATGCTCAGCGGTGTGCCGAACCTCGCGCTCGCGATCGGGTACACCAACTCGTCGTGGACGCTGAAGATCGGACTCATCGGCGAGTACTGGTGCAGGCTGATGGCCTACATGGACGCGCGGGGTTACCGCGAGGTGGAGCCCGTCGCCGACCCGACCATGGAGACGCGGCCCGCACTGGACTTCGGCGCCGGTTACATCAAGCGCGTCGAGGATCAGCTACCCAGGCAGGGTGCGCAGGCGCCGTGGCTGATGTCGATGAGCTTCTACAAGGACCGCAAGGCACTCGGCGTCGACGTCGCGGACTTCGAGAACCTGCGCTTCTCGAAGGCTGCGTCGTCGGGCGGTTCCGTACCTGCCGCGGACTCCCAGCCCGTGGAATCGGCCGTCGGCTGAGGGAGCGGAGCGTCGGCCCGTAAGAAACACGTGCTTCTTACGGGCCGTGCCGTAGATACACGTGTTTCTGACAGATGCACCGAAAGTATCGCTCGCAGGTGTCAGTTACGCGTGTATCTGCGGGGCCAGTGCCGGGGTTGAGCAGCGGATAGTCGACAGCAGGGGCTACTCGGGCATCTGGTCGATGGTCGCGCGGGTGAAGGCGATTGCCTTGTCGCAGATCTCGGAGATGGGTGGGGGCTTGTAGCTAAAGTGCGTAGTTGTTACGACAATTGCAGATCCTGTCTGTACGTATGTGTCGCAGACTCTTTGATCGGGTTCGGTGCTAACCGCCACGATTCGTCCGGAGACCGCGAGGTCATCGTGCCAGCTCACGGATGACGAGTGCCTTCTTTTGTACGCGTCGAGGTCGGCTGAGTTCCCAACAGTTTGGCTCAAACTTGCTAGACGCGTGTCGACGAATCTCCATCTGCATCCGCGAGCGGTTTGGAAGTCGGCTGCAGCGGCATCCTCAACGCTGTTAGGTTCTAAGCCTGTGTCTCGCAAGATTCCTGTTGTAGCTGCCGTGCAGGGTTCGTAAGGGGTTCCGTCGTTGCCTGAGTTCCATCGGCGTGGGAACTTTGTCGTGAAGGGGAGTGTCCTGCCCCCTGCGTCGGTCTGCCGGATTGAACTTGAAACCTCCGTGGAGACGAGCAAGTTCTCGGCTGTCAACTCCGCTTTGGGCGATCCGGATGTTTGACATCCACAAGTTGCGGCAGTGGCGAGAAGTAGCGTGAGAATAAGACAGTTTCGAAATCGCACGTGACTACGACTGAAAGGTCTGCGCGGAGTTTTGGTCGGCGGCATTCAGTGTTTCGCCCGAAGCTACGCACGCAGTCGAAAGTGTTGCTAACGCCTCTGCGGCGTCAGAGAACTGCGTGCGCGCCGATGACATAAGACGAAGCAGTCGCCTGTATACCTCGTCGCCTTCGACAAGGTCGCCGAAGTAGTTGTTGCGCCCAACTTCCAGAAGTTGATCTGCCGCCTCCCGCAACCCCTCCGCCCCGTCGGCGGCGACCTTGGCGCGGGCTTCCCAGTCGACGGTGTTGAACCGGACGATGCCGCCGTCGTCGGGCTTCGGCGCGGTGTTGCCGGGTGGCTGGGCGTACGACATCGTGCTTCTGGAACTGTCGGGCGGGTTCACAACTCCGCCCGGCATGGTGAAGAAGTCGGTCATGTCCTTACCCCCTCGCAGAAGAACTGTCGTCAGCGCCCAGACAGTTAACCACGTCGGAGGGTGGTTCGTATGCCGGAATTGCCAGGCTGTGGATCAGTGGCGGTTGGCCCGAAAGAGCGACGTCGGGAGCGTGGTCGCTCCCGACGTCGCCAGACGAACCTTCTCAGTTCGCAGGAACCTCTTCGGTTGTCGTTGTTGTCGTGGTCGTCTCTTCGGGAGTTGTTGTCTCGATGGTGGTTTCCGGAGTTGTAGTCTCCGGGGTGGTGGTCTCCGTCGTCGTTTCCGGAGTCGTTGTTTCGGTGGTCGTCGCCTCTGTCGTTGTCGTGGTGCTCGACGTCTCAGCAGTGCGCCACGTTGCCGATTCGACGTCGACAGACACCGAACTCGATTGGTTCTCGATCAGATTCAGTTTCCACACCTTCGTCGTCGGGTCGGTCGAGGAGGAGACCGACGACCTCTCCAGCGATGACGACGACACCGTGCGCGTGACGCCGTCGCTACAGGTGAGATCGACGCTGCCGGTGGACGCTGAGGTCGGTACCTGGCAGCTCACACTCCGATCGTCGACGCGGAAAGTGAAGTCACCGATCGCGTCTCCCGTTCCGGAGAACTGTGTGGGACTGGGCTGGGCGCTGCTGGATGAACTGGGAGCTGCCGACGCAGCTGACCCTTCCGACTGCGCTCCGGCAGTCCCTGACGCGGCAGCGTTCTGCTGTTGCTCCGGCGCCTGTGATGAATCGGGAGCACCCTCGGGCACGCCGCCGTTCGAGGCGGCACGCTCAGCGACTTCGGTGGCGGGTTCGCTGCTTCCTGCGCGGGCGAGCCCGTTCTCGGCGGCAGCTTCGTCGGACTTGGCGACGAACGGTGTGTTCAGCGCAGCGGGTGTCGGTAGTGCTGTCGTCAGTGGAGGTAGGCCACTCACGTCGATGATCCCGCCGACGGGACGCTCGAACTGCTGGCCTGTAGCCAGATTGAGGAGCGTCAGTACGGTACCTGCGGGCGTTGCATTGTTCTGTGGCGCCTGGTTGATCACGGTCGTTGTGTTGTTGACGACCGTCACGTTCTGTGTGTTGTAAGCGATCCGGGTGACCTCGTGGGAGTGGTAGTCGTGCCACGGATGCCCGGTCAATCGGTATCCACCGATCGGTGTCGCGGCAGGCGGAGCGAGCGGGTTGCCGCAGGCACAACGCACACGGGGGACACCTGCGCCGTCGACGAGAACGGCTGTGCCCGACTGCAACACCGACTGAAACGCATAGGCGCTTCCACCCTGGTACGAGTGGTTGGTCACCCAGGTGTCAGCGGTCAGCACGACCGGTGTCAACGTGTTCAGGTAATAGGGGATCGACGCGGTGCTGATGCCGAAGACACTTGCCCACGCGCTGGCCTGACTCGGGTTGTTGGCCAGATAGTTGCCGAGAGCGGCTGTGTCGCAGGTCGATTCGCCTCCGGCATACAGTCCGGGCTGGGTGCCCGACACCACCCGCGCGCCGTTGTCGGGTGCACCCGACTGGCTGGCGAGCTTGACGTTGCTCGGAAGTTCCTTGTTGGTCAACGCGACGTTCGGGCCGAACGGATCCGGCCCGGCCTCACCACTGGTGAGTAGGCTGAGGCCGGGAATCCGCAGTCCACCATCCTTGTCTCGCAACACGATCACGAGAACGGACGCGAGGACCAATGCGAACACCACGACGACTGCCACCAGAGCGATGGTGCGGTTGCGTCGTTTCTGTTGGTCCCGCATCTGCTGGAACGGACCGGTGGGCGGCATCGCCGGAGCGCCGAAGGTTCCGGAGGGGGGATAAGACAATTGGATACTCTCCTGGTGTGCAGACTTGCGAGCGTGCATGCATCACCGGTTCCCGAGACCGATGTCAGACCGGTCCAGTATTCGAAGGCCCGTATCGCGGATCAACTGTTTGATCATGAATTCACCCGTTCGGGCCAAGAACCTCACATGTTCGGATTACACACGTCGTACGACATCGGGCAGCGTGCACTGCGGGATGCGACGTCGAATCGGTTGAACTGCGACAGTGCGTAATCGAGTGGCGCGAGGGGCAGAGTTGGCCAACGATGGGTGTATGTCTGCAGCCTCCGATGACCAGCCTGACGTACTGACCGCACTGACCCGCAAGCCGGATCGTCAAGGAGACCGCGCGCTCCTCGACGAGATCCTCGACACGGCGCAGGTTGGGACGCTCTCCACGGTCATCGACGGCTGGCCGTGGTCGGTGCCGATGTTGTTCGCGCGCGTCGGCGACGACATCATCCTGCACGGCTCAACCGGAGCCGGCGCACTGCGTCAGGTGGCGTCGGGCGCGCCCGTCGCGTTCAGTGTTTTCGTGCTCGACGGGATCGTCGTCGCCGAGACACTGTTCGACCACTCCGCCAACTATCGGTCTGCTGTGGTGCGTGGAGTGGCACGCAATGCCGAGATCCCCGCGGATGCCCTTGACGCGCTGAGCGACAAGCTGATCCCGGGCCGTGTGGCGGAGACTCCGACGACGACCCGGAAGGAGATCGCTGCGACGACCGCACTGCGACTCCCGATCGTCGACGGCGAGTGGATCACGAAGGCACGCACGGGCGGCCCCGGCGCCGACACCGACGCGTGGACGGGCGTCGTGCCCGTACGTACGGTGTTCGACGACCCCATCACCTACACCGGCGACGCCGACGACGTCCCGGCGTCCGTGCGCGCCCTGGTGGGGTGAACCGGTCTCGACCAGCTGAACTCAGCGCTGCCGCAGAATGAAGCGCTGGATCTTGCCGCTCGGGGTCTTCGGAAGTGTGTCGACGAAGTGCACGGTGCGGGGGTATGCGTGCGCGGCGAAACCGGTCTTGACCAGTTGTTGCAGCTCGGCTTCGAGGGCGTCGTCGCCGACCGCACCGTCGGCGAGCACGACGAACGCCTCGAGTACCTCGCCCCGTAGGTCGTCGGGACGTCCGACGACCGCGACGTCGATCACCGACGGGTGGGTGATCAGGACACTCTCGACGTCGAACGGTCCGATCCGATAGCCGGCCATGATGATGACGTCGTCGTCGCGTGAACTGAAGTAGAAGTTGCCATCGGCGTCGGTGTGGCCGGTGTCGCCGGTCAGATACCAACGGCCGTCCTCGGTGTAGCGCGATGCCGTCTTCTCCGGGGCGTCGAGGTATCCGGCAAACCAGTAGCCGGTGCTGGCCGGGACGTCGATCGCGATCTGTCCGGTGACGTTGGGCTCGGTGACCGGCTGGCCGGCGTCGTCGACGATGCCCGCGGCGAATCCGGGCATGGGCTGCCCCATCGAACCGGGGATGAGCGTGCGACGCAGGTCGTCGGCCCAGTGGTTGTTGATGAACATGCCGTGCTCGGTCTGGCCGTAGTGGTCGCGCACCTCGGTGCCGAGAGCTGTTCGCGCCCAAGTGATCACGTCGGGGGTCAGCGGCTCGCCCGCCGACGATGCGCGGCGCAGAGAGAACCCGTTGATCGCCGGGTTCTTGCTCAGGGAGCGATACACGGTGGGGGCGGCGGCGAAGTTGCTGACCTCGAGTTCGGTGAGGACCGTGGCTGTGACCTCGGGTGTGAATCCGGCCTGCAGCAGCACGTTGGGTCGGCCGATCGCCATCGGGCCCAGAATCCCGTAGTAGAGCCCGTATGCCCAGCCGGGATCGGCGGCGTTCCAGAAGACGTCGGTATCGGAGACGTCGAGGCCGTAGCGCATGTAGCAGGAGAACGAGGCGAGCGCGCGTAACGGCACCGGGACGCCCTTGGGCGCTCCGGTGGTGCCACTGGTGAACAGCAGGATCAGCGTGCCGTCGCCGCCGATGGCCACGGAATGGTCGAGCGGCTCGTTGTCGGCGACGAGGGCGTCGAACTGCTCTCCGGCGACGATCGTCGTGAGGCCGTCGATCGCGTCGAGTTTGCTCGCCTGGCTCGGCTCGGTGATCACGACGGTCGCGTCGCCCGCGCGCAGCCGCATCTCGATCGCGGGGGTTGCGAAGGCGGTGAACAGCGGAATGTACACGGCCCCGAGTCGAGCAAGTGCCAGCAGCGACACGACGAGTTCGGAGCGCTTGCCCATGAGGACGCCGACGCGGTCGCCGCGCCCGACGCCCAACTGCGCGAGGGCAGCGGCGAAGCGTCGGGAGTCGGCGGCGAGCTGGCCGTAGGTGATCTCGACAAGCTCGATCAGCGGGGGGTGCTCGATCAGCGGGGGGTGCTCGATCAGCGGGGGGTGCTCGATCAGCGGGGGTTGCTCGATCAGCGGGGATTGCTCGGCCTGGGGAGGCTGCGCGGCCTTCGCGGACGGCGCAGAATCCCGCAGCGAGACCGTGGTGAAGGCGATGGCCTCGGGGTCGTGACGGTCGACGAGCAACGACGCGGCGTTGGCGTCGGGAGAGCCGAAGGTCTCGAGCCAGGCGTCGAGGTCTGCCGAGACAGCGGGGGTCAGTTCTGCCTGGATCGACTCGCGCCGAGCGCGGTCACCGGCTAGGGACGTCTGTGTCATTTCCACACCTTTGCGGCCAGAGTAAGCTGAGTCACATTCGAGAAGTGATTCTCGAATGCGACGTCGCATGGGCAGAACCCCCCGAAGAGGGGTCAGGAGGTAGGTGGTGGCATGGCCGAGTCGTTGACCGCGCCCGTCACCGATGCGTTGCGTCGTCTCCGTCGCGGCACGGGGGTGTCGCTGGCGTTCGGTGGAGTTGTGCATGGCTCGCGCGGTCTGCGTCTGCGACATTTCGTCGGAGACACCTACGGTGCGTTGAACGGCGTTGCCGTTGATGCCGGGCACGGACTCGGCGGCAAGGTCATCGCGCTCAATCGCCCGATGGTCGTCGACGATTATCTGCGTACTCCGCGGATCACCCACCGATACAACGCGATCATCGCGGCCGAGGGCCTGCGTGCGATGGCGGCCGCGCCGGTCGTCGTCGGACGCAGGCCCGTCGCGGTGATCTACGGTGCGCTACGCACCGATGAGGCGATCGGTGACCGTACCCTCGACATGCTCGCGATCGAGGCGCGTGAACTCGAACAACAGATCGTCGCATCGCGCGCCACAGTTGCCGCGGGCGCCACCTCGACGGACGGGGCTCTTCGCGACCGCATCACCGAGGCGTACGCACAGCTGCGGACTCTGGCCAGGGGCGTCGACGACGCCGAGGTCGCTGATCAGATCGCACGGATCTCCGACCTCCTGCTCGACGGTGCGGCCGACGATGCCGCCGCAACGGGGGCAGCTGCAGCGCTGACCAGGCGCGAGCAGGATGTGATCGCATTGGCAGCACTCGGCTACACGAATGCGAGAATTGCCGAGGAACTAGGAATCGGAGCACAAACCGCCAAGGGATACATGAAAGACGTACTGCGCAAGCTGGGGGCGTCGAGCCGCATGGAAGCTGTCGTTATCGCTCGACGATCAGGGCTGCTGCCGTAGCGATGGCCGGGAACACGTCGATCCCCGGGGCGTCGGTCGCGGCCCGAACCCTCGCTCTGCTGAGCACGTTCGACGAATCGCATCGCGCCCAGACACTCAGCGAGATGGCGCAGCGAGCCGATCTCGCGGTTCCCACGGCGCACCGACTCGTCGGCGAGTTGGAACGGTGGGGTGCGCTGGTACGACGCCCCGACGGCCGGTACGTGATCGGCCGACGAATCTGGGACCTCGGGCTTCTCGCGCCGATCCAGACCGGTGTCCGCGAGATAGCCGAACCGTACGTCTACGACCTCTATGCGGCGACCAAGGCGACGGTGCACATCGCGGTGCGCGAGGGGACGTCGGTGCTCTACATCGACAGGATCTCCGGCAACGAGTCGGTACCGGTGGTGAGCAAGGTGGGTAGCCGCCTGCCGATGCCGCCCACCGGGGTGGGGAAGGTGCTGCTCGCGCACGCTCCCCATGACATTCGCGACGAGGTGATGGCGTCGTTGACGCGGGTCACCCCGCGAACGCTGATCAGCCCGCAGCTGTTGGAGCAACAGCTGCGGCGGGTGCGGGACGAGGGCTATGCGACGACGGCCGAGGAGATGACCGCAGGAGCTTGCTCGATCGCGGTCCCGGTCTGGGGACCCGACGGCGTGGTCGCAGCACTGGGTGTGGTGGTCGGGACACTGCGCGGGAATCGTCCGCGACTGCTCGCGGCCCTGCAGGTCGCGGCGCGCGGTATCGGGCGGCAGCTGGGTGCCCCCGGACCTGTTCCGCCGGGCAGAGCTGGGGTCGCAGACTCGGCCTAGGCTAGGACTCTTCGGCGAACGTCTGCTGTGCGATGCGGAAGGCCGTGTTGGCGTCGGGGACACCACAGTAGATCGCCGACTGCATGATGACCTCTTTGATCTCGTCGAGAGTGAGGCCGTTGCGGCGGGCGGCACGTAGATGCATCGCCAGTTCTTCGTGATGGCCACGGGCGATCAGGGCGGTGAGGGTGATCATCGACCGGCTGCGGCGATCCAGGCCGGGCCGGGTCCAGATGGTGCCCCACGCGTACTCGGTGATGAACTCCTGGAATTCGCGGGTCAGATCGGTGGCGGCGGACGTCGCGCGGTCGACGTGGGCGTCGCCGAGTACCTCGCGTCGTACAACCATTCCGTCGTCGTAGGTGGTCATCGGGTCCTCTCTGCGTGTGCGTTGCTTCGGTGGACAGCCTGGGCGCGACGCAGGGTCGCGTCGATGAGAAGCGATGTGGCACCTAGAGGTTGGCCGCCCGGCTCGTGGCCGGCGAGCGAAGCCATCGATCGTTGCTCCGACAACACTGCACTGCCGGCAGCGGAGAGGTTGAAGGCCATCGCATCGGCATGGACGGTGAGAGCGCGAACCAGGTCGGTGGCCTGTGAACCCGCAACGACGCTGCGCCGCAGCAGTATTCGCAAACTGTCCCATTCGGCGTGCCAGCCTCCTGGAGTGCGCTCGTCGACGGCATCGCTCGCAGCCAACTGCAGCGTCGACGCCAGTGGCGGTGTGGTCAGCGCAGTGCGTCGGATCAGCACCGACAACACCGGGTTGGCCTTGTGTGGCATGGTCGACGACCCGCCGCCTGCACCCTCGGTGACCTCGCCGATCTCCGAGCGGCTCAGTGTCAGCACATCATTGGCGATGTGACCCCACGCGGTCGTCGCGGTGGTGGTCGACGCCGCGTACCGGGTGAACGGTGTCCGTACGACGTGCCACGGCGGCGCGGCGTCGAGTCCCAAAGCCTGCGTGGCATGTCGAACGACCGCGAGCGCGCACTCCTGTGGGTTCGGCTGCGCGCCCGCGAGTTCCACGAGTGCCGAGAGCGTCCCGGCCGCTCCGCCGAACTGGGCGGGAAAGGTCAGCGCTGCGGCCTCATCGTGTGCGTCGAGCACACCGTCGAGCCAGTGCGCCACTTTCATCCCGAACGTCGACGGCACCGCCTGCTGGGTCAGCGTCCGCGCTATCTGCGGAGTCTCGCGATGGGCCTCGGTGAGAGACGCCAGCGTCTCCACCTGCATCAGTAGCTGGTCCGCGATCGTCTCGAGGGCACGCCGCGACTCGAGGACCAGTGCGGTGTCAACGACGTCCTGACTGGTCATGCCGCGGTGCAGCCACGCCGCGGCAGGAGCGTCGAGCCGCTGTCGCAACGCGGAGACGAGTGGGATGACCGGATTGCCGCCCGACTCGGAGTCGATGGAGAGCTGATCGAGGTCCAGATCTGAAGCGGCAGCGGATAACTGGTCGAACGTCACCAGCGAGTCTTCCGGTGCCACTCCCTGCGCGACAACCGCTTCCGACCACGCCGCCTCCACGCGCAGCATGGCGTCGCGGATGGCGGTGTCGGTGAAGAGGTCGCCTGCCCGGTGGTCGCCGGGCCACAACAGATCGCTCACGACTTCCAGTGTTGCAGGAACACCGTTTCCGATTCGCCCTGTAGGTGGATGTCGAAGCGGTAGCCGGTCGAATCGGGAACCGCAACGAGTGTCGCTCGACGATTCGACTCGACTCCGGACAGCACCGCGTCGTCGTCGAGCGCCGAGGACTCCGGGAGGTAGGCGCGGGTGAGCAGGCGGTCGAGGAGTCCGCGGGCGAACACACACACCGCGAAGAACGGGGCCTCGCCGTCTCGGGTGGCGCCCGGAGTAACCGTGCTGAACGAATAGTGGCCGACACGATCGGTCTTGGCGCGCCCCCAACCGGTGAAGGTGAACCCGTCGCGGCGTAGCGATCCGGGCATCGTGGGTACTGATCCGTCGGTGTCGGCTTGGCGGATCTCGATCAGGGCGTCGGGGATCGGCATTCCGTTGCCGTCGAAGACGGTGCCGTGCAGCCGAATCCGATCCGGATGTCCTGACGGTACGAGTTCGTTGTCACCGTCGTAGGGCAGGGCGTAGTGGAAGAACGGGCCGACCGTCTGGCCGGGCGTCGGGGTGAGACTCATGCGTCGTCCTCCATGGGGGTGCGTGCGCTTCCGTTGAGCACGATGTCCCAGCGGTAGCCGGTGCACCATTCGTGTTGGGTCAGGTCGTGGTCGTAACTGGCGACGAGTCGCTCACGAGCCGCAGGGTCGACGATCGACTGGTAGATCGGGTCGAGATCGAACAGCGGATCGCCGGGGAAGTACATCTGGGTCACCAGTCGCTGCGTGAAATCCGTTCCGAACAGCGAGAAATGGATGTGTGCGGGCCGCCAGGCGTTGTGGTGGTTCTTCCACGGGTACGGGCCCGGCTTGATGGTGGTGAAGTGATAGTTGCCCTCGTTGTCGGTGAGGCATCGGCCGACGCCGGTGAAGTTCGGGTCGATCGGAGCATGGTGTTGGTCGCGCTTGTGGATGTAGCGTCCTGCGGCGTTGGCCTGCCAGATCTCCACCAACTGGTTGCGTACAGGCCTGCCGTCGGCGTCGAGGACGCGCCCGGTGAGGACAAGCCGTTCACCCACAGGATCGCCGTTGGCCTGAATCGTGAGGTCGGCTTCGAGCGGGTCGACGTCACGCTGGCCGAAGGCGGGTGCCCACAATTCGATGCCTTCGGGGTCGGCGTGATGCGGATCCTTGGTCGGATGGCGCAGGATGCTCGACCGATAGGGGGCGTAGTCGAGTCGCGGACGGATCTCCTCGGCCGCCCCCGCCTGCCGTTCACGCTGGTATTCGGCTGAGAGCGAGCCGATTTCGGCGCTGATCTGCGCTTGGGTACCGGCTGCGGCGTCGGAAGTGATGACGGGTGGTGTGGCGTCGACGTCGGGCACCGTCGGTGCCTCACGCGGGATCAGTGGTGTGGCCATCCTGTGTAACCTTCTGCGAGATAGGTGGAACCGGCCTCGGACGAGACCAGGGTGGTGAGCTCACCGAGCTGTCGGAGCTCATCGAAATCAGAGGCGTCGGGTGAGCGATGCAGCATCGTCGTCATCCAGTAGGAGAAGTGCTGCGCCTTCCAGACACGGGTGAGGGCACGTGAGGTGTAGGAGTCGAGCGCCGCGTCGTCGTTCTTGACCAGGGCACGCTCGACGACGTCGGCCAGCACGCGTACGTCGGCGAGCGCCAGGTTGAGACCCTTCGCGCCGGTCGGGGGCACGGTGTGTGCGGCGTCGCCCGCGAGGAGGAGCTTCCCGTCGCGCATCGGGGACTGCACGAAGCTGCGGAAGGGCAGTACCGAGCGTTGGATGATCGGGCCCTCGTTCAGGCTGAAGCCGTCGTCGCCCGCTACGCGGCGTTGCAGTTCCGCCCAGATCCGGTCGTCGGACCAGTCGTCGGGGTTCTCGTCGGAGTCGCATTGGAAGTACATGCGCTGGACGGTCGGGGTGCGCTGGCTGATCAGCGCGAAGCCGTGCGGGGAACGGGTGTAGATCAGCTCGGGGGCGCTCTGCGGTGCTTCGGCCAGGATGCCGAACCAGGCGAACGGGTACTCACGGAAGTAGCGCTGCGGATCGGCGACGAGGTCGCGGCAGATGCTGCGCGAACCGTCCGCGCCGACGACGAGTTCGGCGGTGATCTCATGGCGCCTGCGGTCGGCATCGGTGTAGGTGACGTGCGGCTCGTCGCGATGATCGGTGACCGCAGCCTCGGAGATCCCGTACCGCAGATCGCCGCCGTCGCGGGTGCGTGCCGCGTGCAGATCGATGAAGACGTCGGTCTGTGGGTAGAGCCAGCACGACGCCCCGACGAGGTTCTGGAAGTCGATGCGGTGGCTGACGCCGCCGAAGCGGATGTCGATGCCCTGATGTTCGTGTCCGTCTCGGAGAACCCTGTCGGAGACACCCGAGTCGAGCAGCAGTCTGACACTGTCGCGCTCCAGAATGCCTGCGCGATGGGTGGTCTCGATCTCGTGGTAGGTCCGGTTGTCGATGACGACGCTGTCGATCCCGGCGACGTGCAACAGATGCGACAGCGCGAGGCCGGCGGGGCCGCCACCGACGATGGCGACCCGGGTGCGCGTCGTGCTCACGTAGTTGGTCATCTGTGACCTCCCTTCTGGATGAACCATAGGGAGAGCTGAGTCACAGAACCTAGCAGGTGTTTTCACTGAGTGAGAAACGAGAGCACAGGACTACCGAATCGGCAGCAACAATCGTCGGAAACTGTCACCGTCGCAGCATGGCGAGATCTTCTGCCGGCGAGTCGGTCCTCACCCGTGCCGTGCGCATTCTCGAGGTCTTCGATCCCGACAACGTGGCGATCCCGCTCGGCGTGATCGCCGAGCAGGCCGACCTCCCGCTGTCGACGGCGTCGCGGCTCGTCGACGAACTGGTGGCGCATGGCCTACTACGCAGAGATGAGTAGCGGCGGGTGCGAATCGGGGTTCGCCTCTGGGAACTCGCGTCTCGGGCGTCGCCGACCCGCGACCTCCGTGACGCCGCCATGCCCTTCCTCGAGGATCTCCATGCAGTGGTCGGTCACCACGTCCAGCTCGGCGTCCTGGAGGACGACGAGGTGCTCTTCATCGAGCGGTTGTCCAATCCGGGGGCCGTCATCAACGTCACCCGCATCGCCGGACGGTTGCCGCTGCACGCGTCGTCGTCGGGCCTGGTGTTGCTCGCCAACGCTTCGGCAGACCTGCAGGATCGGATTCTTCGGCGTCCGTTGACCTCGTATACGGCGAACACCATCTCCGACCCGAAGACGTTGCGCACCGTGCTTGCCGAGATCAGGCGCACCGGCGTTGCCGTCTGTCCCGGATTCATCCACGACGACGCGCTCGGTATCGCGGTCCCGTTGAAGGACAGCGCAGGCGGGGTGGCCGCGGCGTTGTCGGTGATCGTCCCGTGCGCCGACAACCCGATGGCCCACATCCCGGCACTTCAGGCAGCTGCTCACGGTATACGTCGGGAACTCGGCCGCCCGCTCGTTCCCGCGCCGCCGGAGCGCTGAGCGCGCGTCGTGGAACGAGACGCTTCCATTGAATGGAAATGGCATTGTGGCACCGAGCGCACCGCGCCACCCTGTGTGACCATGACCACAACGACCGTGCCGTCGGCTCCCCCGGGACTCGTTGCCGACATCCCCCGTCTCGTTCCGTCTGCTGCCGCCGATGGGTTGTCCCTGCAGGTCGTGGACAAACAGATGGTCGCCGATGGCGTCTGCGCGATCACGCTCGCCCACCCAGACGGATTCCGACTTCCCGACTGGGCGCCCGGCTCGCACATCGACGTCATACTGCCGGGCGAGCTGGTCCGTCAGTACTCGCTCTGCGGCGACCGCTGGGACCCGTTCCGGTACCGCATCGCGGTGTTGCGGGAACCTTCGGGACGCGGTGGATCGGCGTACGTGCACGACTCACTCGACGTCGGCGACGTGCTCCCGATCGGTGGCCCGCGAAACAACTTCGCGCTCGTACCGTCAGCGCATTACCTGTTCATCGCGGGTGGCATCGGGATCACGCCGATCATCCCGATGACCCGACAGGCCGACCTGCTCGGCACCGACTGGTCGATGCTCTACGGCGGGCGAACCCGGTCGTCGATGGCGTTCGCCGACGAACTCGCCGCCGACAGCCGCGTGAGGGTCCTGCCCCAGGACCAGCACGGACTGCTCGAGCTCGACGAGGCGCTGGCCGCAACGCCCGCCGACACGACCATCTACTGCTGCGGGCCCGCCCCGTTGCTCGAGGCCGTCACCGCGGCGGCCAAGCGGTATCGTCCCGGTCGACTGCGTATCGAGAGGTTTGTCGCCGCCGAGTTGCCCGCCCCTGCCCGAACCTGCGACTTCGACGTGCACCTCGCACGAAGTGGAACGACCGTGACCGTCGCGCCCGACCAATCGGTACTCGAAGCGATCAACGCCGCAGGCGTTCCGATGCTCTCGTCGTGCCGCCAGGGCATCTGCGGAACGTGCGAAGCCGACGTCCTCGAAGGTGTTCCCGACCATCGTGATTCGCTCCTGACCGACACCGAACGGGCCGAGAACTCCTGCATGTTCGTGTGTGTGTCCCGCTCGCGGTCCGACAGGCTCGTACTTGATCTCTGAACGCAACCGAAACTCCCTACGCTTCCACAGCTTCGGTCATCACTCATCGACAAAGGCGGCCCCATGACACTGACCCACCCTGATACGCAACCGTCCGGCGTGGACTCCGGTCTCCCGGAGACCGATGCCGACCCGTT
>NZ_BAFB01000111.1 GCF_000248075.1 Gordonia otitidis NBRC 100426
AGGACGACGACCATCTGCTCGACATCATCAACCGCAGGGTTCGAACACATCCCGAGGTGAACTCGACCGAGACCCTCGTTTATCTGAAACTAGTGAAACAGCAATACAATTGGGGTACACGATGACCGCATCCACAACAGAATCCCTCGGGCAGCGCAGCGCGGCGCACCTGTGGGGGCACTTCTCCCGCCATGGCGACGAGATAACGCCACCGGTGATCACCCGGGGTGAGGGCGCGCGAATCTTCGACGACCGCGGTCGCAGTTATCTCGACGGCCTCGCGGGACTGTTCGTGGTCCAGGTCGGTCACGGCCGCGATGAACTCGCCGAGGCGGCGGCCAAGCAGGCCAAGGAGCTGGCGTTCTTCCCGTTGTGGTCCTACGCCACTCCTCCGGCGATCGAACTCGCCGAACGGCTCGCGGCGAATGCCCCGGGCGATCTCAACCGCGTCTTCTTCACCAGCGGTGGCGGCGAAGCCGTCGAAAGCGCGTGGAAGCTCGCCAAGCAGTACTTCAAGCTCACCGGAAAGCCGTTGAAGCACAAGGTGATCTCACGTTCGATCGCCTATCACGGCACCCCGCAGGGAGCCCTGGCGATCACCGGCATCCCGGACCTCAAGAAGATGTTCGAACCGCTGACCCCCGGTGGGTTCCGCGCACCGAACACCAACATCTATCGCGCCCCCGACGAGGAGCTGGCCGCGGACCCGAAGAAGTTCGGCCGCTGGGCGGCCGACCGCATCGCCGAAGCCATCGAATTCGAAGGCCCGGACACGGTCGCCGCCGTCTTCCTCGAACCCGTCCAGAATGCGGGCGGCTGCTTCCCGCCGCCGCCCGGCTATTTCGAACGCGTGCGCGAGATCTGCGACGAATACGACGTGCTCTTGGTGTCCGACGAGGTGATCTGCGCGTTCGGCCGCATCGGATCGATGTTCGCCTGCCAGGACTTCGGCTACACGCCCGACATCATCACGTGCGCCAAGGGCATGACTTCCGGCTACTCCCCGATCGGCGCGATGATCGCCAGTGAACGGCTCTTCGAGCCGTTCAACGACAACACGACGACCTTCGCACACGGTTACACCTTCGGCGGACACCCCGTGTCGTCGGCGGTGGCCCTGGCCAATCTCGACATCTTCGAACGAGAAGGACTCAACGACCACGTGAAGTCCACCGCACCGGCGTTCCGCTCGACGCTGGAGAAGCTCTACGACCTCCCGATCGTCGGCGATGTGCGTGGCGAAGGGTTCTTCTACGGCATCGAGCTGGTCAAGGACAAGACCACCAAGGAGACGTTCACCGAGGCGGAGTCCGAACGCATCCTGCGTGGATTCCTGTCGACCGCACTCTTCGACGCCGGTCTCTACTGTCGGGCCGACGACCGCGGAGACCCGGTCATCCAGCTCGCGCCGCCGCTGATCTGCGGACAGGCCGAGTTCGACGAAATCGAACAGATCCTGCGTGGAGTCCTGACCGACGCGTACGCGCTGCTCTGACCACGGGCCCCGACACGACGGATCACCGCGAGGCAGGCTACCGGCTGCATGCTGCGGCCGGTAGCCTGCTCAGCGATGCACTCCTTCGCAGCGCCGGCTCGACGCTCCCTCCGCCGACTCGCGGCACGCGGCATTCTCGCGACGATCGTCACGGTCGGCGTCGTCGTGGGGATGTCCGACGCTCCGCTGAATGCCGCTCCGTTGTCACCGCCTGCGATGACAACGCCGAACACCGACCACTGCCCGCAGCGGGTCACGCCGCCTGCCCCGGTCGATGAATCGGAGGTCGTTGCACCGGGCTCGACGACTCCCACACCACTGCCCGTGCATTCCCCACCGGTCGGCGGGGACAAGCTCGGCGCCTGCGGCGTTGTTGCCGACCCTGCAGCCGGACCTGTCCCCGGCCGGCTGACCTCTGCCGCCTGGCTCGTCGCCGATCTCGACAGTGGCGCGGTGATCGCAGCCAAGGACCCGCACGGGCGCTACCGCCCGGCGTCGACCATCAAAGTCCTGTTGGCACTGACCGCGCTGCGTGCAGGCGTCCCGCTCGAGAAGCCGGTGACCGCCACACCGGAGGACTGGAGCGTCGAGGGTGACGCGTGCGGCATGGGGCCGGGTGGCCGATACACCATGCGCGACATGATGATCGGACTGCTGATGGTGTCCGGAAACGATTGCGCGCACGTCATCGCCCGCGAGCTCGGCGGCGTCGACACCACGCTGCGCAAGATGAACGACCTCGCCCACAGCCTCAACGCCGACGACACCCGGGCGACGACACCATCGGGTCTCGACGCTGCCGGAATGTCGACGTCGCCGTACGATCTCGCACTGATCTTCCGTGCCGCCATGCAGAATACGACTTTTCGCGAGATCATCGCGATGCCGAACCACACATTTCCCGGATACCCGAAGCGAGCGGATGTCCCGGGCGACGTCGACCACCCCGGATACCTGATGCAGACATCCAATCACCTTCTCCTCGACGGTGATCCGGGTGCACTCGGCGGCAAGACCGGCTATACCGACGACGCGCAGAAGACCTTTGTCGGCGCAGCCAAGCGTGACGGTAGGACCGTCCTCATCGTCCAGATGTACGGTCTGTCGACCGCCGACGACAACTACTGGGACCAAGCACGCTCACTCGTTGCGTACGGCGCACACGCTCCACGCGAGGTGCAGGTGGGCGATCTCGCTTCCCCCGACGAGCCGGCCTCGACGGGCGGCGACGGCACCCGAACCGGGGCCAGGACGGGCTCGGACGTCACCACCGCTGAGACGTCGGCTCAGCATGGTGCCGCGCAACAGGACCCGGCGTCGCCGTGGTCGGTCCGAATCCTCGTCGGGCTGGTCGGACTGCTGGTGGCGCTTCTCCTGCTGTTGGTTGCGCTGCGACTCTTCCGACGACGCTGATCTCACGACCGACGAAGTCACACCGCCGAAAGCCGTGACGCTCAGTCGCTTTTCTTGTGTCGGGCGACGAGCGCCATGGCGGCACCGACCGCCGCCGCTGCGCCGAGGGCCCCCGGCTTGGGGACCGGATTGACCTCGTAGACCGGACGCACCACGACGGTGGGCGGCTCGGGCTGTTCGGTGGGGTCGACTACCTGGAATGCCTCGTTCGCGGTGTCGGTGGCACACCATGCCGTGGCGTAGAGGACGATTCGCGATGCGAGGTACCCGAACACCATGATACCGAGCAAGGGACCGAACGCGGCGCCCGCCGGGCTGCTCAGTACCGACTTCAGGTAGATCCCAGCCACCGATTTGAGGACCTCGAAGATGACCGCGGTCAACAGGGCAGCTTTCAGTACGTTGCGAAAAGGCAGCCGATTCAACGGAAGTCGAGCGAACACGAAGACGAAGAGCAGCCACGTCGCAGCCAGCGATACCGCGATCGCCAAAATGCGGACGAACACCGTGGAGCCGGTGAAGCCGTCGACGTGGGTCCACTCGAGGATCTTGTTGATCAGGCCGCTGTTGCCCAACGCTGTGAGACCGAGGGTCACCAGGAACGCGATGCCGAGCAACACGAAGATCACCAGATCGCTGAGTTTGGACTTCACCGCGTTGCGTTCGACGCGTCCCCCGTACATCTCGGTCATTCCGATACGCACCCCGGAGATCCAGCCGATGCCCGTCAACGCCGCACCGACGAGACCGATGATGCCGACGGTCGCGCGCGACTGGATGGCCGAGTCGATAGCGCTCTCCACCGTCGTGCCGAGCTCACCGGGCATCGCCTTGACGATCTCGTCCTTGATGCTGTCGAGCCATTCCGGATGAGCGGCGAGGACAAAGCCGCCGACCGAGAAGGCGACCATGATGATCGGCACGATAGAGAGAATGCCGGTGAATGTGATACTCGCGGCGTAGAGATTGCCGCGACGATCGTTGTATCGCTCGAGAGTCCGCAGGATGTGGTCGAGCCAGCCCCACCGCTGCCTTGCCGACTCGAACTCGTCCTTGCCGCGGGCGACAAGCGCTTTGCCCGAATCGATCACCGAAGCCATGGGCTCTCGTCTCCGCTCGGTCGATGTTGTTCCCTGCACTCCGTGTCTACCGGAAACAACGGCGGGAGGTCAGGATTTGGTTTCTGACACGCGCGGCGCGACGAACCCGACCTTGTCGTAGACATCGCGCAGCGTCGACGACGCCACCGAGCGTGCGCGGTCCGCGCCGTCGGCGAGGATGCCGTCGAGATATGCGGGGTCGGCGAGGTACTCGTCGACTCGTCCACGAAGAGGCGTGACGAAGTCGCTGAGTACGTCGGCGGTCTCGACCTTCAGATCGCCGTATCCCTTGCCCTCGTACTTGGCGACGAGATCGGCGATCTCGACACCCGACAGCGCCGACTGGATGGTGAGCAGATTCGAGACACCCGGCTTGTTCTCGGGGTCGAACGCGATCTCGCTGCCCGTGTCGGTCACCGCCGACCGGATCTTCTTGGCCGACCGCTTCGGGTCGTCGAGCAGATTGATGAGTCCCTTGTCGGTCTCCGCCGACTTGCTCATCTTCGCCGTCGGGTTCTGCAGGTCGTAGATCTTCGCGAACTCCTTGACGATGTACGCCTGCGGCACAGTGAACGCCTTGCCGAACCGCTTGTTGAATCGCTGAGCGAGATCGCGGGTCAACTCGAGATGCTGTCGCTGGTCCTCGCCGACGGGAACCTGGTCGACCTGGAACGCGAGGATGTCGGCCGCCATCAGAATCGGATAGGTGAACAACCCGACGCTCGACGACTCGACGCCCTGCTTGGCGGTCTTGTCCTTGAACTGG
The DNA here is from genome assembly GCF_000248075.1 of Gordonia otitidis NBRC 100426. Lineage (GTDB taxonomy): Bacteria > Actinomycetota > Actinomycetes > Mycobacteriales > Mycobacteriaceae > Gordonia > Gordonia otitidis. The sequence continues at coordinate 4,775 of NZ_BAFB01000111.1, forward strand.
GTCATCCGGCTCGCCTCACCGAACCCGGTGATGCAGTTGAGAACCCAGGTCAGCTGGGCGATCTCGGGGACGTGCGATTGCACGTAGACGGTCGAGCGCGCCGGATCGACACCGACGGCCAGCAACTGTGCCACCGACATCCGGGTGCGCTCCGCGAGCACCGACGGGTCGAACCGCACCGTCAATGCGTGCATGTCCGGAATGAAGTAGAAGGCGTCGAACTCGTCCTGCAGATCAACCCACTGGCGTACGGCCCCGAGGTAGTTACCGAGGTGGAAGGAGTCGCTGGTGGGCTGGATACCCGACAACACCCGCCGCCGCGTACTCGACGCAGGCGATTTCTCGACGTCGCTCATGATCTCCAGTGTCTCAGACGGGCGCACCTGAGTTTTCTACAGGCGTCAGTCGACGATGACGGTCACCGGGGCGTGATCGGACCACCGTCGGTCGTAGGCATCGGCGCGATCGACGAAGGCCTTGGACACACGCGTGGCCATCGCCTTGTTGGCGAGGTGATAGTCGATCCGCCAACCGGCGTCGTTGTCGAATGCCTTTCCGCGCCATGACCACCACGAGTACGGCCCGTCGACGTCCGGATGGAGGTCTCGCATCACATCGGACCATCCCGACGCGAGCAGCCCGCCGACCCACTCGCGCTCATGGGGCAGAAACCCCGGGCTCCGCAGATTGCCCTTCCAGTTCTTGATGTCGTGCTCGGCATATGCGATGTTCCAGTCGCCGCCGACCATGACCGGACGCCTCTTCCGAGCCAGCGATCCGAGGTGGGAACCGAAGGCGTCCAGGAAGCGCTTCTTCTCGGCGAACTTCTCCGCCTCCTTCTCCGACGACGCCGACGTCGGAACCGCCGCACCCTTGGGCAGATAGAGACTCGCAACGGTGACCGCACCGCTCTCGGTATCCAGATCGGCTTCGAGATACCTTCCGGTGGAGTCGAATTCGTCGCTACCGAATCCCACCCGGACCGCAGAGGGCTCCATCCTGCTGAGCACCCCGACGCCCGCATGGCCCTTGACGACCGATTCGGTCATCGCCAGGTGCCAACCGTCGTCGAGCAGCGGTGCGAGGACGTCTCTGGTCTGGTCTTCGGTGGCCCGAACCTCCTGGAGGAGAACGATGTCGGTTACCGCCGAGCGCACCCACGGGACGAATCCCGGGTTGCTATCCGAGCGCACCTTCGTCGCCGCACGGATGCCGTTCACATTCACTGTGGTGATCGCAGTTGGCACGGTGCACCAGGGTACGGCGGGGCACCGACACCGACGTCGACGCACCCTGCCGTCGTTGTTCGGAATCAGTCCAAAAGGTAAGGCAACCCTTGCAGTCCGTCGGCTTTTATGTAAACCTTGCCTAATAGATTGCGAGGTGCGAGATGTTCGTGTGTATTTGCCGGGCCGTCACTGTGGACGAGGTCCACGAACACTGCGACGCGGGGGCCGACACTCCCGATGCCGTCAGTGAGCGCTGCGGCGCAGGCGAGGGCTGCGGAACTTGCATCGAACGTCTCACCCAGATCGTCAGTTCACGATGCGCCGGAAGGGTCGCCACAACTAGCGCAGCCTAGCCTGACCTGCACGAACACCCCGTGGGGATAGCGCCCACGGGGTCTTTTGGCGTGCTAGGTTCACTGTCACCAACAGTCCGAACCGGAGGTATGCCATGCGTGGAGACGATGAGGTCATCGCTCTACTCAACGAGCAATTGACCAGTGAACTCACCGCCATCAACCAGTACTTCCTGCACTCCAAGATGCAGGCCAACTGGGGCCTGACCGAGGTCGCCGCGAAGACGCGGGAGGAATCGATCGAGGAGATGACCCACGCGGAGATCCTCACCGATCGCATCCTCTTCCTCGAGGGTCTGCCGAACTATCAGAAGCTGTTGCCCTTGCGCATCGGGCAGACCATTCGCGAGCAGTTCGAGTCCGACCTCGCGATCGAGCTCGAGGTCGTCGACCGGCTGAAGCCGGGTATCTCGCTGTGCCGCGAGAAGCAGGACATCACCACAGCCAAGCTCTTCGAACAGATCCTCAAGGACGAAGAGCACCACATCGACTACCTGGAGACACAGCTCGAGCTGCTCGACAAGCTCGGTGAGCCCCTCTACTTGTCGAAGACGATCGCCACGCCCCCCGAGGTGGGCTGAGCGGACTGTCGCTCAACGAGACCCGACCCCGGCATCTGACGGTGCCGGGGTCGGCGTCGTCGTACGCCTGGCAGCAGTCAACGCGACGCCCAGTACGACTATCCCCGCGAGTGCGAGACCCGCACCCAGTACCGACGGTGCGCGATACCCGAGACCTGCAGCGATCGCGACGCCACCGAGCCATGCCCCGAGCGCGTTCGCGATGTTGAGTGCGGAGTGGTTGAGCGCCGCGGCGAGCGTCTGGGCGTCGTCGGCGACGTCCATGAGCCGCGTCTGCAGCGCGGGCACCATCGCCGTGGCGCTGACCCCGACCAGGAACGTCAGCGGCACGGCGGCCCATGCCGAGGTCACGAACGCCGCGAACAGCCCGAGCACGACGGCGGTGGCGATGAGCCCGACCAGGATGGCTCGCGGCACGCTCGAATCCGCGGCCGCACCGCCGACGAGATTTCCCACCACCATGCCGACACCGAACACCATCAGCACCACCGGAACCCAACCAACCGAGATGCCCGACAGACTGGTCAGCGCGGTGTTCAGGTACGTGTAGAACGCGAACATCCCGCCGAAACCGACGACGCCGATCGCGAGCGTCAACCACACCTGCGACCGCGTCAGCGCGCCGAGCTCGGTGAGCGGATTGGTGACCGTCATGTCGTCGAGAGCGGGGAGCGTGACGTAGAGCGCACCGATCGTCACGACACCGATGATCACGACAACGACGAAAGCAGCTCTCCAGCCGAGGCTTTCGCCGAGCCAGGTCGCCATCGGGACCCCCGCGACGTTGGCCACCGAGAGCCCGAGGAGAACCAGCCCGACGGCCTTCGCACGATGTCGGGGTCCTGCGAGGTGCGCCGCCACGAGGGCCGCGACACCGAAGTAGGCACCATGCGGTAGACCCGCCACGAATCGGGCGACCATGAGCGTGGCGAAGTTCGGCGCCAACACGGTCGCGGCGTTGCCGACGGTGAACGCCACCATCAGCCCGATCAACAGCGTGCGTCGAGACATTCGCGCGGTCAGTGCGGCGATGAGCGGCGCACCGACCACCACACCCAGCGCGTACGACGACACCACATAACCTGCCGTCGGCTCGGAGACATCCACCGACGATGCGATGTTCGGCAGGAGCCCCATCGCAACGAACTCGGTGGTCCCGATCCCGAATCCACCCAGCGCCATCGCGAGCATGGCGAACCGACGAGTGGCGTCCGAATGAACGACGGGCGGGGTCGCCACCGTCGCGGCGCGGCTGCCTGTCGGATTCTTGTCGGTGCTGGTGAACGGCATTCACGCTGCAACGAGGACGCCGGTTGGCGCGATTCCACCTTCGACGGTGAGATCGTTCACACGAGTCGACGTCGGGACCAGCTGTCGACGTCGGAAGCGACAATCGTACGAGTCAGGCGGCCGGTGCGCCCTGCGTTTCCCGCTTCGTGCTCGCGACCTCATTCAATGACGCGTCAGGCGCGGACTGCTCGGGTACCGGGTCCTCACGCTGCGGCGTCCCCGCCTGCGCACTGTAGCCCGGTTGCGGCTGCTTGGTCCCGTCGACCGGCTGCGGCTGCGTAGACCCCTCGCCCGGCTGCGGCGATCCGGCGCCGGTGGGAGCGGGTAGTGGCGGCGTCGCGCCGGCGACGTTCGCACCATCTGTTGCGCCACCACTTCCGGGCTCACCATTTCCCGGCTCGTTACCTACCGCGCCGCCACCTGCTGTGCCACCACGTTCTCCCCCACCACCGTGGTTTTCGCCGGGTGTGGTCGCCGGAGCGTCTGTGCCGTGCTCCGCGCTCTCCCCTTCGGTGACGGCAGCATCGTTACCGAGAGCCCTCTCGTCGAGCCGGTCTCCCTGCGTGGTGGTGCCCTGCCCCAACGCCGACAGTGCGTCGACGGATGGGGTTTGGCCCGCAGTTGTGGGGGCGCGGAGCGACGCGAGCCACTCTTCGAACGCCACCAGCGACGGCCGGTACGCGGGGCCCGGAATCCCACTGACATCGCGGCCGGTGAGCGTGTACGCCCAGAACCTGGCGAAGTTCACCGGCATCTGCGCGATACTCCGCACGCTGGCACTCAACGAGTCGACGCCCTTCGCCCAGAGGTCGGGGTTCCAGGTCCTCAAGCCGTTGGCCATGTCCTGCAGTGCGAAGACGTCCGTGAGCACTCCGCCGTAGCCGAGGTCGGGCAACTGCGGGAACCATCCCATCGCCCACCTGATCGGTGGCTGAAACGTCGCGAGTGTGATGCCGAGGATGTTCGGGAGCGTGAGTCTGTCCCCCATCAGATCGGGCACGGTCCAATCGATGCCGAGCTTGTCGACGAACTGCTGGGTACGAACCCACATCGACGACGGCACCACCAGTACACAGCTCGTGAGCTGACCGGTCTCGACACAATCGAGTGGCTTCACACCCCACGCATCCCACAGCGCGCCGTCGGTGGTCGGGAGATACATGTACAGCGGGTACAGGTCGTGCTTGGCCCAGTAGCCGATGAACCCGTCGAGTGCGCCGAGAGGATCGTGCAGCGGGTCGGGCAGGTCGCAGATCGGGTCTCCGCTGAAACAGACGGTGGTCACGGGAAGACCACCGAAGTCGTCGACGCTCCGCGCGCCGGTCATCGTGAGACCGGGGAGCACGCCGACCATCACGAGTTCGATGCCCTCTCCGTACAGGTTCCCGGCCTGCCGCGGATCGGAATAGAGCAGCCCCGACACCTCGTCGCGCGAGATGTCGTAACCCGATGTCTGCCGCGTACCGATGGCAGTGAGTACGTCGCCTGCGATACCCGCGCCCTGCGAGTAGCCGACGATCACGACCGGTTTACCCTCGCACGACGCCTGATAGCGCTCGACGGTCGAGAGCGTCGCCGCAACGCCCTCGGACTGACTGGCGTCGAACCCGAAGGAACCCATCGGCCAGATGGATGCCGGATATTCGACGCGTTGAACCGTGTAGCCGGCGTACCTGTCCTGACGGGTGACACCGTCGAGCAGATGGGCATCGGGATCCCAGGTACCCCCGACGAGCACGAGCGATCCGCTGCCACATTCGGTGTCGACGGCACCGGCGCGCGCCACACCGGCGCCTGAGGTCTGCCCGATCGTCAGGAGTACCGCGGCAACAAAGGCGAGGCCCAGTGTGCTCAGGGCCGTGATCGATCGCCGGACACCGAAATGAGCACCCATACCGTCTCCACCTATCCAGCTCGGCCGGTGTGCACCGCTATGCGGCGTCGAAGTTCCCGGGTCCGATACGAATGATCGGATGGTAGGAGCGGCACGACGACGGCACCGTCGAATTCCTGATCAGCAGGCGAACTCGCGGTGACAGAGCGTCGAATTCCCCCGATCGGACTACACACCCGGATGATTTTGCGCCCGGCAGAGCACGTCGCGACCCACCTGGAAAACGCAGCTTGTCCAGCCCGAGAACCAGGCTGCGTCAGAGGGTTCTCACATCATTTCGGACGTGTTATATCCTTGACGCCAGGTCATGAGTATCAGCGCAAAGCCCCGGCTTGCTGATCGGCAACCCTCCAACCGCGGTGGGGTGCTCCGGGTGATGACCGGGTTGAGGGACAGCGGAAACGGGTCCCCGGCAAGCGCGGGTCCGAAGGTCGGACCCCAACAGGGTCGTCGTGCCCTGCCGACCGTAGAAAGTGATGCACATTCCAATGTCTGACGTCGACGTCGACCAGAATCCAGCGGACAGCTGGAGTTTCGAAACCAAGCAGATCCATGCCGGCCAGACGGCCGATGCGGCCACCAATGCCCGCGCGCTGCCGATCTACCAGACCACGTCGTACACGTTCAACGACACGACGCATGCAGCCAATCTGTTCGGACTGTCCGAACCCGGCAACATCTACACCCGCCTGATGAACCCGACGCAGGACGTCGTCGAGCAGCGCCTCGCCGCCCTCGAGGGTGGTGTCGCCGCGCTGCTCGTCGCCTCCGGCCAGGCCGCCGAGACGTACGCGATCCTGAACATCGTCGAAAACGGCGGACACGTCGTGTCGAGTCCGAGGCTGTACGGCGGAACCTACAACCTCTTCCACTACACGCTGCCCAAGCTCGGTATCGAGGTGACCTTCGTCGAGGACCCGGAAGACCTCGACTCATGGCAGGCCGCTGTACGCGACAACACACGTGCGTTCTACGGAGAGTCGATCTCCAACCCCAACAACGAGATCCTCGACATCGAGGGCATCTCCGGTGTGGCGCATCGCAACGGGGTTCCGCTCATCGTCGACAACACCGTCGCCACCCCGTACCTGCTCAACCCGTTGGCGCACGGCGCCGACATCGTCGTGCACTCGGCCACCAAGTACATCGGTGGACACGGAACCGCAATCGGTGGCGTGATCATCGACGGCGGCACCTTCGACTGGCGGGTGCAGCGCGACGGTGAAGACCTCTTCCCCGGCTTCACGACGCCCGATCCGAGCTACCACGGTGCGGTGTTCGCCGACCTCGGCGCCCCCGCGTACGCACTCAAGGCTCGTGTGCAACTGCTGCGTGACACCGGTGCGGCGATTTCTCCGTTCAACGCCTTCCTACTCGCGCAGGGACTCGAGACGCTGAGTCTTCGGGTCGAGCGTCACGTGGCCAACGCCCAGCGGGTCGCCGAGTACCTCAACGACCACCCGCAGGTGGAGTCGGTCGCCTACGCGGGTCTTTCGTCGTCTCCGTGGTTCAAGCGCGGCCAGGAACTCGCGCCGAAGGGACAGGGCGCGGTCATCGGATTCGAGATCATCGGCGGTGTCGACGCGGGCAAGCGATTCGTCGAGGCACTCACACTGCACAGCCACGTCGCGAACATCGGTGATGTGCGCTCCCTGGTGATCCACCCCGCATCCACCACCCACAGCCAGCTGACTCCCGACGAGCAACTCGCCGCGGGCGTCACCCCTGGCCTCGTTCGCCTCGCAGTGGGCATCGAGGGGATCGACGACATCCTCGCCGATCTCGACCGAGGATTCGAAGCAGCCAAGTAACGACGGACGCGCACCAAGGAGCGAGGACACCTGTGTCGGTGAGTATCGACCCGCAGACGGAGACCGAGCAACGGCCGAACTGGGAGAACGTCCCGGACGGCCAGATGCTCAGCGCCCGTCTCGGGTCGATCTCACTCGACAACGGTCAGCAGATCGACGACGTGACCATCGCTTTCCAGCGCTGGGGTCGCTTGTCGCCGTCTCGGGACAATGTGATCCTCACCCTGCACGCACTCACGGGCGACTCACATGTCACCGGCTCCGCCGACGAAAATCATCCCTCTCCCGGTTGGTGGGACGGCCTGATCGGTCCCGGCGCAGCCATCGACACCGACGAATGGTGCGTCATCTCGGCCAACGTGCTCGGCGGATGCCGCGGCTCGACGGGCCCCGCATCGTTGGATTCGTCCGGACGCCCCTGGGGTTCGCGCTTCCCTCAGATCACCGTGCTCGATCAGGTACGCGCAGAGGTCGCCCTGATGGACCATCTGAATATCGAGAGCATCGGGGCCGTCGTCGGCGGCTCGATGGGTGGTGCCCGAGCGCTGGAATGGATCATCGAGTATCCCGAACGGGTCCGGAGCGCGCTCGTACTCGCTGTCGGGGCGCGTGCGACGGCAGATCAGATCGGCATCCAGACGACTCAGATCGCCGCCATCACGTCCGACCCCGCATGGCACGGCGGCGACTACCACGGAACCGGCCAGTCGCCGACGACCGGGCTGGGAATCGCTCGACGGATCGCGCACCTTACCTATCGCAGCGAACCGGAACTCGATGAGCGCTTCGCGAATCACCCTCAAGGCGAAGAGGATCCGCTCACCGGCGGACGCTACGCGGTGCAGAGCTACCTCGATCACCAGGCGGGCAAGTTGGTCGAGCGCTTCGACCCCGGGAGCTACGTCATTCTCACCGAGGTGCTCAACAACCACGACGTCGGCCGTGACCGCGGTGGCGTGCAGGCGGCACTCAACGCCTGTGAGGTACCCGTGATCGTCGGCGGCATCGACTCGGACCGCCTGTACCCGTTGCGGTTACAGGTGGAACTCGCCGAGGAGCTCGGCAACTGCGTCGGCGGTTTGCAGGTCGTGCAGTCTGATACCGGCCACGACGGATTCCTGACCGAGTTCGACGCGATCGGCGATCTTCTGAAGCGCACCGTCGCCCTCGCGCGCCGCTGAGCGGGCGCATCCGTCGCCGACGCCTCGCAGAGCGAGCAACTCACTCTCAGCACCCGACCCCACGCTCAGGGCGCTGGAAGCAACCCATCCGGAGCGGGTGTCGTGGTGGTGGTCGTCGTCGACGGCGTTGACGGCCGATGGGAACCCTGACCGGTATCGGCGTGGGGCGCATTGCCGTTCGGGCGCTCGCCGCCCGGCGCCTGCTGATCGTCCGGTGTCGGGGTCGCGGTGTCGGGAGCCGGAGTCCTCGACGGCGGAGCAAGGTTCGGGGGAAGCAGCGCGGGCGGAATCGTGATACCCGGAGGCAGCGGCAGCGTCGGGCGACTGCTCTCCGCGCTCGGCGGCTGGGTCGTCGACGGCGGGGCGGGACGCGCCGAGAGAGTCAACGTCGTCGGCGAGGGGGTCGTCGGGGGTAGTTGGGTCGTTGCCCACCCCGGCCCGTCGTCCTCACGCGTGGTGTGCGGCGCATTGCTCGACGCCGAGCTGTGCTGCGGCACAACCGCTGTCGGCTCCGAAGGCATCGCTTCGGTCTGCTCGACCTGAGTCGTCGTCGATGCGACACGCGCACTCGACGGCGACGGAATCTGTGTGGAGTTCCCTGTCAGTGTCGAACCCACTGCGTACACGGTGAACATGGCCGCTGCGATGATGACCGCGGTCACCGCGATCGGCAGCGGCGACAACGCTCCCCTGCGGCGACCGCCGCCGATGAACGCGAGTCGACTCGGCGCAGACGCCTCCTCCGACGCGAGCATTGCGGCGCCGACGGCAGCCGTCTGCTCGGGACTCGCCGGGATGACGACATCGATCGGTCCGTCCGGACCGTCGACCTGCGGCACGATGTCGGCGATACTCGGCAGATTGGCGAGCCCTCCGACCAGCACGACCGCACACGTCGAACGCGTTGCGAGATAACGACTCAACTCCTCGCGGGCACCACGGAGGAGCGGACGGGAGGCAGCTGCGAGTGTCGCACTGCCGATACGGAAGCGGCCGGCGGAGTCGGCCGAATTGCTGTCACCGGGCTCCTCTTTCGCGGTTCGTACCGCGCCACGCAATGCGTTGCGACTGAGCTTGTTGGTCGACGAACCACGCACGGCGCTTGCATCGGCGCCGAGTTCACGGACGATCGCGTCGTCGAGTGCGCGCCCGGACAGCGCTCGTGAGCGTGTGACATCGGAAATGGCACCCGTCGCGGGGTCGACTGTGTACAGGCTCATCCCGCTGTCACCGCAGTCGACGACGACCACAGACCGATACCGTCCGATCTGCCCCGTCTCGATGAGACAGGCCGTCACAGCCTGCTCGACGGAGACCAGGTGGATCTGTCGTCGCGGACCCGACCCCGTCGAACCGACGAGTTCACGACCGAGATCGCCACCTGCCGCGACACCGATCGGTCCTACGCGGCGATCGGTGTCCCGCGCGGCGTCGAGCATCAGATCGATGCCTGCATTGACGCGGCCGGAAGTGTCGTGGCCGTCGCTGGTGTCGACGTCGATCACCCGTGACTCCACGAGCTCACGTCCTGAGTCGTCGCGTGTGAGCAGAACGAAGTGAATCATGCCCTGACCCAGCGAAACGCCCATCGACGTCGTCTCGTCGTGGGTGGTGTGACCGTGTCTATTCAGCGTCGAAGAGATTGGTTGCCTGCCCGTTGTCGCCGTTCATCGTTCGTTGCGGCGTGCTCGCGCACAGCCGCCGCGCACCACTGTTCGGTTCGCGGAGTTCACACTCGCGTCCGGAATGGAACCGTCGAGGTGTACTGATCAGACGGGTGCCGGATCAGCTCATGTCCTCAGACACTTTACCGAAGCGTAGCCCAGATTGTAATCAATCCGTGCCCAACGGGTCTATTGACGCAGCTAGCCATAGCATCAACGCACCGACGCCGGCAAGAGACACGACGTCGAAAAATCTTCCTCTGACCTGCAGCAATCCAATTCGTGACGTTGGCAACACCGCTCGCATGAATGCACCGAGAAGCAAAGCCGTTCCAAAAACGAACGACCCACGTCGCCAGCGATCGAACAGCACCAGTGCGGCGCCGACGATCACGCCAAGCATCACCAGGATGTACGGAATCTGCGCGATGACGGCGCGGACGCGACGGGCATGGCGAAGCTGACGCACCCGCGCATCCGTCGCGGAGTTCACCGGCCGGTGTCCCCGGAAGTCGACACCCCTGCGGCAGATCGTGCGGCGAGATCGGCCTCGGCTCGTTCGATGACGTTCACGAGCAAAAACGCCCGGGTCAGCGGGCCGACGCCACCGGGATTCGGCGAGACGTACCCTGCGACGTCCCACACGTCGGGAGCGACGTCGCCCACGAGTCCGTCAGCGGTCCGGCTGACGCCCACGTCGATGACCGCTGCGCCGGGCTTGACCATGTCGGCTGTCACCAGGTGCCCGACACCCGCGGCCGCCACCACTATGTCGGCACGTCTGATCTCCGCTGCGAGGTCGCGTGTGCCGGTGTGGCACAGCGTGACGGTCGCGTTCTCGCTGCGACGCGTGAGCAGCAGACCGATCGGACGACCTATCGTCACGCCACGACCCACCACGGTCACCCGCGCGCCGTCGATGGGGATGTCGTACCGACGCAACAGGTGGATCACGCCACGTGGTGTGCACGGGAGCGTCGACTCCTTGCCCAGGACGAGTCGGCCCAGGTTGATCGGGTGCAGACCATCGGCGTCCTTTGCCGGGTCGATGCGCTCGAGCGCGGCGTTCTCGTCGAGATGCTTCGGCAGCGGAAGCTGCACGATGTAGCCGGTGCAGCCGGGATCGGCGTTGAGCTCGTCGATGGCGGCGTTGAGATCGGCCGTCGTGGCGTCAGCGGGAAGATCTTTGCGAATCGAAGCGATGCCGATCTTGGCGCAGTCGGAGTGCTTACCCTTCACATAGGACTGCGAGCCTGGATCCTCGCCGACGAGAATTGTCCCGAGACCGGGCATCACACCGGCCATCCGAAGCTTGTCGACGCGTTCACGGAGATCGGCAAAGATCTCGTCGCGGGTCAGTTTGCCGTCGAGTCGTATCGCGCTCACCCGTCCATTGTTCCATCCTGCGCGACGCGCGGTGTCAGGTGTCGAGGTCGGGCCATGGTCCGCGCATCCGACCCGAGTACCGTGCTGCCATGCCGATCAACGCCACCCGCCCGATCACCATCTCTGATGTCAGGCGCGCGCGAGGGCGCATCGCTGCGCATGTTCGACGCACACCGGTCCTGCGTGCGGAGATCGACACGATCGGTGGACGCGTGCCGGTGGTCTTCAAACTCGAGTACCTGCAACTCGGCGGCTCGTTCAAAGCCCGAGGAAGCGTGAACACAGTGCTGGCGGCGCGCGACGCCGACAGGCTGCCGGACGCAGGGGTGGTCGTGGCGTCCGGCGGAAACGCCGCGATCGGCGCGGCTCACGCAGCCCGCATCGTCGACGCACGATGCACCGTCGTCGTACCCGAGAACGCCCCGCCGGTGAAGGTGGCTGCGCTGCGGGAGTTGGGTGCCGACGTGCGGTTGGTCGGATCGCAGTACTCCGAGGCCGCCGCGGCTGCCGCGACGTTCGCCACCGAATCCGGTGCTCTCGAACTGCACGCCTACGACCTGCACGACGTCGTCGCGGGGGCTGGGACCATCGCACTCGAACTCGCGGCGGACGTTCCGGGACCCCTCACGACGGTCGTGTGTGTGGGTGGCGGTGGACTGCTCGCAGGACTCGCCGCTGCGCAGCGACCAGGAGACCATCTCGTCGGTGCCGAGCCCGCCGGCGCGGCTTGCTTACACCAGGCGATCCAGGCGGGTGAGCCGACCTCTGTCGAACTCGACAGCATCGCCGCGGATTCGCTGGGCGCCACCATGATCGGCGACATCTGCTGGTCGACCATCACCGGCAGCTCGCTCGACAGTGTCGTCATCTCCGACGACGAGATCATCGCTGCGCGTCGAATGCTGTGGAGGCAGTTCCGCATCGTCGTCGAGCACGGCACCGCGACCGCGGTGGCTGCCGTGGTCGGCGGCCAGGTGAGGGTCGCCCACGACTCGACGCTCTGCGTGCTGCTGTGCGGAGCCAACACGCGGCCCGACGATCTCTGAGTACCTCCCCACGCCCGCCCCGCCGACTGTGCGCTCCCTGCCGCCGACCGTGCGCTGCCTGCCGCCGACCGTGCACTGCCGACCTTCGCGATAGGCAGCCCACTCCCGCTCTGCACAATGGACCCCATGTTCCGCATCATGTTCTACCAGCCGTGTATCCCGCCCAACACGGGCAACGCGATCCGGCTGGCCGCCAACACCGGAAGCGAACTGCATCTGATCGAGCCGCTCGGCTTCTCGATGTCCGACGCCCAGGTGAAGCGCGCGGGTCTCGACTATCACGAGATGGCGAACGTGACGGTTCATCCGAATCTCGTTACAGCGTTCACGGAATTGAAGCCGGAGCGCGTTTTCGCGTTCACCGCGCACGCCTCGCGGTACCACACCGACGTCGACTACCGCCCTGGCGACGTGTTGCTGTTCGGTCCGGAACCCACGGGTCTCCCCGATGACGTGCTCGCTGAACCCGAGATCACCGACTCGCTTCGCATCCCTATGCTCGCCGGGCGTCGCTCACACAACCTCGCGAATGCAGCAAGCATCGTCGTATACGAGGCGTGGCGACAGAACGGATTCGACGGCGCCGTGTGACGGACGGCCAAGCGACGACAGAGTCAGGCGACAACGGGATACAGCGCCCACTCGACGGCAGGCAGCGCACACTCGCCAGCAACTTGCGCCCACTCGACAGCAGGCAGCGCCCACTCGGCGCTCAGCCGACGCGGAAACGCTTGGTGCGCGCCGTGGCGCCGCCGATCAACGCCACCTTCGACTTCGGCACGCCGAGATGCTTGGCGAGCAGTTCGGCGACCGCCTTGTTCGCCTTGCCCTCGGTGGCGGGTTCGCGCACGTAGATGGTGATGGAACCGTCCGGACCGGTCTCCACGAGCGGCCCCTTGCGGCTACTCGGCTTCGCCGTGACGATCACCTGTTGCGCCATGTGTTCCTCTCCCCGCTCTCATTGTGCGCGAATGCTTTCCGCGCAGTTGTCGGCATCAGTGCCAATCCCGCGAGCGGGTACCCACTCGAAGATCCATACGTTGTAACCGATCTGCAACCACCGTCACCGCACCCTCGGCGTTCTGCACCCTGCCGCGTACCAGTAACGCAGACGCCGAGTGCGCCAGCTCGCGGTACCGCGACCACAGCCCTACCGAACACACGACGTTGACCATTCCGGTCTCGTCTTCGAGGTTGATGAACGTCACGCCGGATGCCGTCGCCGGCCGCTGCCGGTGGGTGACAGCTCCGCCGACGGTGACACGTGACCCATCCGGCACAGACAATAGCGCCTCCGCGGGCAGGACACCTATCGCAGTCAGCCGCGGGCGCAGGAACTGCGTCGGATAGTTCGAGGGGGTGATCCCCGTTGCCCAGGCATCGGTGGCGGCCAACTCCACATCCGACAATCCCGGCAGTGTCGGCACCTGCGCCGATTGCTCCAATTCGAGATGCTCGACGCTCGCGGTGGCCGCAGCGCCCGCCTCCCACAGTGCCTGTCGTCGACTCATCCCGAAACAGTCGAACGCACCCGCCCCCGCCAAACCCTCGAGATGCGCGAGGGTGAGGTCGGCGCGGCGCGACAGATCCGTGATACTCGCGTACGGGCCGTCGGCATTCCTGGTTTCGACGATCCGCGCCGCGACCTCGTCTCCGACCCCACGCACCGACGCCAACCCGAGGCGAACGTCGAGTCCGTCGTTCTCCAACGTCGTCTCGGCCAGCGACGCGTTGATATGCGGTCGATGCACGTCGACACCGTGTCGGCGTGCATCGGCGACCAGCGACTGCGGCGAGTAGAAGCCCATGGGTTGTGCACGCAGCAATGCCGCGCAGAACGCCGCCGGGTGGTGCAGCTTGAACCACGACGAATAGAACACCAGCGATGCAAAGCTCTGCGAATGACTCTCCGGGAAACCGAAATTGGCGAACGCTGCCATCTTCTCGAAGATCCGGTCGGCGACGTCGCCGGTGATACCGTGCGTGCGCTGCATACCTTCGTAGAAGCGTCGACGAAGCCGCTGCATGCGTTCAGGCGAGCGCTTGGACCCCATCGCGCGACGGAGCTGGTCCGCCTCGGTGGCGTCGAATCCGGCGACGTCGACGGCCAGCTGCATGAGTTGCTCCTGGAACAGCGGCACACCGAGGGTCCGCTTGAGCGCCGGCCACATGGACGGGTGCTCGACAGTCGGCTCCTCCTGACCGTTGCGTCGTCGGATGAACGGGTGGACCGATCCGCCCTGGATCGGCCCCGGTCGGATCAGTGCGACCTCGACGACGAGATCGTAGAAACAACGCGGTTTCAGACGCGGAAGGGTTGCCATCTGGGCTCGCGACTCCACCTGGAACACCCCGACTGAGTCTGCGCGACACAGCATCTCGTATACGGAATCTTCGGTGAGATCGAGTTTGGCGAGGTCGACGTGGATGTCCTTGTGTTCGGCGACCAGGTCGATCGCATAGTGCAGCGCCGACAGCATGCCGAGACCGAGCATATCGAACTTGACCAGACCAATTGCTGCACAATCGTCTTTGTCCCACTGCAACACGCTGCGGTTCTCCATGCGAGCCCACTCCGTCGGGCAGACATCGGCGATGGGGCGATCACAGATCACCATCCCGCCGGAGTGGATTCCGAGATGTCTTGGCATGTTGGCGATCTCACTCGCAAGGTCGAGCACGTCGTCGGGTGCCGTGTCGGGCATCTTGCTCCAGGCATCTTGCTGGCCACTCGCGTAGCCGAGTGCTCGCGCCATGTCGCGCACCGACGATCGACCCCGATAGGTGATCACGTTGGCGACCTGTGCGCTGTACTTGCGGCCGTATCGCCGGTAGACGTACTGGATGGC
Organism: Gordonia otitidis NBRC 100426; assembly: GCF_000248075.1. Classification (GTDB taxonomy): domain Bacteria; phylum Actinomycetota; class Actinomycetes; order Mycobacteriales; family Mycobacteriaceae; genus Gordonia; species Gordonia otitidis. The sequence goes on from NZ_BAFB01000111.1 coordinate 20,059, forward strand.
CTCTTCACGGCGGTCGGATTCGATGTCGACGTCGATGTCGGGCGGGCCGTCACGCTCGGGTGAGAGGAACCTCTCGAACAGCAACTCGTTGGCCACCGGATCGACGTTGGTGATACCCAGCGCGTAACACACAGCGGAGTTCGCGGCACTCCCCCGACCCTGACAGAGGATGTCGTTGCGCCTGCAGAAGTCGACGATGTCGGCGACGACGAGGAAATAGCCAGGAAAAGTGAGTGTTTCGATGACCGCCAGCTCATGCTCGATCTGCCGGTACGCCGCCGGATGCTCGGCAGGTGTCCCGTAGCGTCGTCGAGCGCGGGCCATCGTGAGGTGTCGTAGCCAACTCGACTCCGTGTGACCGTCGGGTACGTCGAACGGCGGCAACTGCGGCGCGATCAGTCCGAGCGAGAACGCACACTCGTCCGCCAGGTCGGCGGCGTTGGCGATGGCATCGGGGTGTGCGGGCAGCAGCCGCGTCATCTCGTCGCCGCTGCGCAGATGCGCGCCGCCGACCCCGGGCATCCAGCCCGCGATGGTCTCGATGTCGGTGCGGGCACGGACCGCCGCCATGGCCAGCGCCAGTCGTCGACGACGCGGGCCTGCGAAATGCGCCCCGGACGTCGCGACGGTCGGCAACCCGAAACGCTGCGCGAGCTCGGCGAGTACCGCGTTGCGCTCGTCATCGTCCGGCAGTCCCTGCGCGGTGAGTTCGACGACCACGTCGTCGCGGCCGAACCTCTCGATCAATTCACCGAGTGCCGCTTCCGCCGCGCCTGTTCCCGCACGATCGAGCGCGCGCCGAACCCCACCTTTGCGACAGCCGGTGAGCACGACCCAGTGACCCGCATCGCGGGCGAGTCGGTCGACGTCGTAGCGCAGCAGCCCTTTCTCGCCGCCGGACATGTGCGCGTCGGCGATGATCCGGGACAACCTCCGGTACCCCTCGCCGTCACGGGCGAGGATCAACAGATGTTCACCGGCCGGATCGGTCACCCCGGTGCGGGTGACGTCGGGTTCCAGGGAGAGTTCGGCGCCGAACACCGTAGGCATCGCGAATTCCTTTGCCGCCTCGGCAAATCGGACGACACCGTAGAAGCCGTCGTGGTCGGTGATCGACAATCCGCTCAGATCGAGCCGGGCCGCTTCCTCCACCATCTCCTCCGGCATCGACGCACCGTCGAGGAAGCTGTAGGCGCTGTGCGCGTGCAACTCGGCGTAGCGCACCGAGGATCGCTCGCGCGACACCTGCGGAGCGGTGTAGGCACCCCGCTTGCGCGACCAGGCAGGGCTGTCGCTTCCATCGCCGGGTTGCTCGGGGCCGAAGAACTCCCCCGGCCGGCCGCCTCTCGGCGAGCGCCCCGACAGCACCCGCTCCATCTCCCGCCAGGTCGGCGGGCCCTGGTTCCAACCCACCCGTCCATCATAGAACATACGTTCGACGACGGGTGCTGGCGTTCAGCCTGGTTCGCTCATTCCGCCCGCACTGACGCCATCGAGGCCGCGACGAACACTTCGGCCACGCGGCGCGCCGTCGCCGACGACGCGCCAGGATCCGTCTCACGCAGCCTCATGGCGAGCTCTCCGGTCACGATCACGAGCAACCCCTCGGCGAGATCGTCGGGATCCGCGCAGGGCAACTCGACCGCCAGCCCCGCGAGCGTGCGCCTGAGATGGTCGGTGTCGCGTCGGATCGCGGCGTCGATCTCGGGCTCGGGGTCGGAGTAGTCGGCCGCAGCCCCGAGGAACGCGCACCATCGTGCGCCGTCCGGTTGCGCACGGAAGGCGTCGAGCGCGTCGAACACAGCAAGCAGACGTTGCGTCCCATCTGCCCCCGCGGCGTCGATCGCCTTGTCCCAGACCCCCACCCATCGCTGGTGTCGACGCTCGAGGGCGGCCGCGATGAGGTTCTCCTTGCTGCGGAATCCGCGATACAGCGTGGCCGGAGAGACACCGGCCGTAGCCAGGATCACGTCGACGGGGGTGCTGGCGATGCTCTGCGTCGCCGTCAACTCGTCGACCGCGTCGAGCAATTTGCGCTCGGAACTCTTGCGCACCGGCATGGACATCACTCTAGACTCGGTGAACATGAAACGATCGTTTTCGTTTTTGGGGATTCGCGAGTCGTCGATCGCCGCCGTAGGCACATGCACGATCGCCGCGACGTACGGCCTCGTGCGTCTGGCCTACGGGTTGTTCCTCCCCGACATCCAGCACGAACTCGGCCTCGATCCCGCCACGGCCGGGTACATCTCGTCGGGATCATCGCTGGTGTATTGCGTGGCAGCGGCGGCTGGTTTCTGGTGGTCACGACAGCCCGGCCTACTGATCGCCGCCGCCGGGATAACCGCGGTCGCCGGAGTCTGGACGATGGCCTCGACACACGACGTCGCGCTCTTCGGACTATCCGCCGTACTCAGTTCGGCCGGGGCGGGTTTCGCTTCACCCGCCATGGTGACCGTCGCACAGCGCGGCATCCGACCGGTGCGCGTCGACACCGCTTAGTCGATGATCAACGCGGGAACCGGCCCCGGCCTGGTGACAGCGGGCGCCCTGGCGCTGGCTCTGCTACCGGCGTGGCGCACGGCATGGACTCTTGTCGGCATACTCACCGTGATCATCGTGTCGGTGATGTTCGTACTTGCGAGGATCGCCGCGGTGCCAGGCGCCGCAACCGCACACGATGGGCCGCGAGGGTTGTCACCAACATGGTTGGCGATGCATCGTCGTGCGATCGCGTCCGCGATCGGCATGGGTGCAGGCTCGAGCGCGGTGTGGACCTATGGCCGCAGCCTCCTCGTCGACTCCGGAGGCCAGAGTTCCCAGGGCACGATCGTCGCGTGGATCGCACTCGGAATCGGCGCGACCGCAGTGATTCCGACGTCGCGACTCATAGCACGCCGCGCGCCGACGACAGCGTGGACGATCAGTTGTCTCGTTCTCGCGGCAACGATTTTGGCGCTCACGCTCGCCACCTCGTCCGCCATCGCCACAGTGATCGCCTGCGTACTGTTCGGGTGGGGCTTCACCGCGGGAACGTCGGCTCTCATCTCGTGGACAACAGCCTTGAGTCCCGGGAACGCCGCCGCTGGGACCGCTCTCCTGTTCATCGCGCTGGTGCTCGGGCAGGCGGCGGGGTCGTCCGTTCTCGGGGCCGTCATCACGAGTGCCGGGTACACGACCGCGTTCCTTGTGGCCGTGACGTTTTCGGCCCTGGCCATCATTCCGGCGACACGACACACCGTCCGACCAGCTGCGACGGTTCAGGAGGTCGGCGTGTAGAAGATCAGCCGATCAGGCATCTGCGGCTCGGTCATCCGTTGGCTGCCACCGCTTTCGGAATCCGACGATCGGCCAACGTCATGGCGATCAACACCGACCCGATGACCACGATCGCCCAGCCCGCGACGTGTAGTCCACCATCGGTGGCGCGGGCGCCGAAGGCGATCCCGATGAGGCTCGAGGAGAAGATCGCCCCGAAGTACATGAACGTCCGGTACAGCCCGGATGCCACACCGATCGACTCCGGCGGGCTCTGCGTGTAGAGCGTCGCCTGGTTGGCGTAGCCGCTCAGTCCGTTGGCGACGCCGAACAGGAAGGTCATCGTGAGCAGGATCCACAGCCCAGAGGAATGATGGATTGCGACCGCGGTCACGCCGGCGCCGACGAAGCAGAAACCCGTGAGGATCAACGGGATTCGCACCCAGCCGTGCGTCGAATTCACCCGAGCGCACACCACGCTCAACGCGGAGTACGGGATGAGGATGAGCCCGACCTGCGCGGCGGTGTAGCCCGCGGACTGCTCCATCCACTGACTGATGCCGTACATCGCCGTGTAGGAACCGAGGCCAGCCAGGGCCTGCCGCAGATAGGTGCGGACAAGCGGGGTATTCGACGCGAGCATCCGCACGTCGATGAGCGGTTGTGCAGCACGTAGTTCCCAGAGGACCAGCAACAGCCCCGACACGGCGACGATGACGAGCAACCACCACCGCGGTTCTGTCAGCCGCGCCAAGAACTCGAGTGCCACAACGACGGTCACCGCGAAAAGCACTACCCCCACGACGTCGACGACGCGGACAAGGCCCCGGACACCACCCACATGGACCGCCCCGTCTCGGGGAATACTGCGCAGCGCCCACGCCATGGTGATCAGTGCGACGGGGATGTTGACGAAGAACACAGCGCGCCAACCGAAGACACCGGTCAGTACACCTCCCAGAGGCAGACCGATCACGGCGATCACCTGTGCCGCGATCGAGAAGCCGCCGAGAATCCGGCTCGGCACGCCGGTGCCGAAGGAGTCGGCTCGCGACCGCACGAGTGCCATCGCCGTGGGATACGCGGCCGACGTGCCGATACCGATCAGCGCACGGGAGAGCAGAAGACACCAGAAGGCCGGTGCGGCAGCTCCGACGATTCCGGCCACGAGCAGAACGACCAACCCGGACACGAACACCCGGCGCGGACCGAAGACGGCCGCGAGCTTGCCCATCGTCGGCTGCGCCACAGCGCTGCAGAGGTAGAGCACCGAGATGAGGATCGTCGTCTGCGCCGGACCACGATGGAAGTCGACACCGATCCCCACCAGCGCGGTCGCGATCATGGAACTGTTGATCGGGTTGAGCGTCGACCCCATTAAGAGCGGCCCAGTGAACCGCCAGCCGAAGGGATTGCGCTGCGCCACACCGGCGTCGCCGGTGGTCACCGCGCTCACTGCGCGACGGCGTCGAGGAGTCCGAGAAGCTCTGCGGTCGAACCAGTCTCGGCGATCTGGGGAAACACCTCGCGCACGCTGTGCGCATGGCGTTCGCCGACCGAATCCGTCATCGCATCCGTCGGCAATGTCACGTTGAACCCGGCCTCATGTGCGTCGCGGGCGGTCGATTCGACCCCTGCACCGCTGGCGATTCCGACGACGACCACCTGGGTTATCCCTCGCGAACGCAGGTCGTCAGCGAGGCCGGTACCGGCGAATGCACTCCGCGAGTGCTTGGTCACCACCAGATCTGTTGGTTCGGGTGCGAACTCGTCGATGAACTCGGTCGACTCCTTCGATAATCGTGGCCTGGGGGCACCCGCGTTGCGATCAGTTCGCCCCGGCGGGACTGCGTCGACGTTCACCAGCACCACGAGACGACCGTACTTGCGGAATCTGTCGACGAGTCGGCCCGCCCTGTCGATGATCTCCGATGCCGGATGCGGAGCGAGATTGTCGCGTAGCGCGATCCCGCGCTGCATGTCGATCACGATCAGCGCGGTGTGCGGGTCGAGAGTAGTCATGGCCATTGTCGACTCCTTGTCAGATGAGGGTCAGGATTCCGCAATTCGACGGAGAAGTTCTGTCGCGGTGACGATCTGGTCACGCTCGTCCTCGGTGAGGACGTGCTCGATCCGGTCGGCGAGCCAGTCCTCGCGGGCAAGTCGTCCACGCGCGTACATCTCGCGTGCCTTGTCCGAGAGAGCCAGCAGCGTCTTCCGACGATCGCCGGGGTGCGGTGTGCCGATCACCAACCCCTGGTCGACCAGTGCGGCAACGGTTGTCGACATCGACTGCGGGCGGACACCCTCCGCACGCGCGAGCGCGTTGGCCGTCGTCGGCCCCTCACGCTCGAGTCGGCCCAGGACGTTGGTCTGTGATCGGGTGAGATCGCCGATTGCACCCTGTGCACGCAGACGGCGGTTCAGTGCTGCCAGCACAGGACGGAGCGAGGCGGCCACCACGGCAGGATTCTCGGACACCTCCTAAGCATACCGAATAGTCAGCTAACTGATTAGTTTCCTGACTAATGGTGTCCGTTCGACATCGTCGTTGCCATCTGTCGGTGTAAGTGTCAAGGTGAACAGACCTGTTCCTTACCGTGTAGTAAGAAGTGAGCCGGGGCTGCGGCCCGGACTCGGAAGGCTGTCATGACCACGTACTTCATCACCGGCGGCACCGGATTCATCGGACGTCGAGTGATCGGCAAACTGCTCGACACACATCCCGACGCGCAGGTGTACGCGCTGGTGCGTGCGGGATCACGACCACGATTCGACGCGGTCTTTTCCGATGCAGCCTCCGATCGGCTGCATCCGGTCGTCGGAGACCTCACCTCCCCCGGTCTCGGAGTCGCCGACGACGAACTCCCCCAGATCGATCATGTGATCCATCTGGCCGCGATCTACGACATGACCGCCGACGCCGAGAGCCAGCAGCGCGCCAACGTCGAGGGCACCGCGCGCGTCATCGACTTTGCCGTCGAGCACGACGCGATGCTGCATCATGTGTCGTCGATCGCCGTGTCCGGCGATCACGACGGCGTGTTCACCGAGACTGATTTCGACCTGGGGCAGGGATTTCCGACTCCGTATCACCGGACCAAGTTCGAGGCGGAGAAACTCGTCCGTGACCGTGCGGGATTGCGGTGGCGGGTATACCGGCCGTCGGTGGTCGTCGGCGATTCACGGACAGGCGCGATGGACAAGGTCGACGGGCCTTACTACTTCTTCCCGCTCCTTGCACTTCTCGGCATGTTGCCGTCGAGGCTTCCTCTTCCGACGCCCGACCTCGGTCGACTCAATCTGGTTCCGGTCGATTTCGTTGCAGAGGCCATCGTGACACTCGTCGACCATGACCCACTGCGCGGTGGGCAGGTGTTTCACCTCGGCGATTCCTGTGACCGTGGGGTCATGGGAATGTACAACGCGCTGGCACCTGCGATCGGGTCACCCAAAGGTGTTGGCGTGGTGAGCAATCGAATCGTGGCACCCGCTCTTGCGATGACCGGATTCGGACCGATCGCACCCATACGCGATCTCATCGCGTCACAGGCCGGTATACCGCCCGCATTACTCGACGGCATGCAGATGACCGCGGACTTCCGTTCCGCTCAGACTCTCGCCCTACTGGGCAGGCTCGGCGTCACACTTCCCGACCTCGACGACTACGGCCCGCGTCTCTGGGAGTTCTGGACCGCGCACCTCGACCCATCGCGTCACCGGCGAGCCGATCCGCGCGGGCCACTCGTCGGGAAACACATTCTGATCACGGGCGGCTCGAGCGGAATCGGCAAAGCGACGGCGCGCATGTGTGTGGCTCGGGGTGCCGACGTGTACGTGGTCGCGCGCGACGTCGACGACCTGCACGCGGCCGTGACCGAACTCGAAGGCACCCAACCCAAGTCAGGACTGCCGGCAGGAAGGGTCTACGCCTATCAGTGCGACATCACCGACGAGGAGGCGGTGCGGACCCTGGTGAAGACCATCATCTCAGAGCACGGACACGTCGACGTTCTGGTGAACAACGCCGGGCGGTCCATTCGACGTTCGACACTTCATTCCGTTGATCGCTCACACGACTACCACCGGGTCATGGCCGTGAACTACTTCGGGGCGGTCAATCTGGTACTCGCGCTGCTTCCGCACATGATCGAGCGGCGGTCCGGTCGTGTGGTCAACGTGTCCTCCATCGCCGTGCAGACCCGCGGCGCGCGTTTCGGCGCATACGCGGCGTCGAAAGCCGCGTTGGAGGCGTTCAGCGAGTCGACAGGCGTCGAAACCCTGTCTGACCATGTGACGTTCACCAATGTGCGGCTGCCACTGGTACGTACCCGCATGATCGCGCCGACCGAGGCCTACCAGAACTCCGCCGGCGTGTGGAGCGTCGACAAGGCGGCGTCGAAAGTACTGGAAGGAATTCTGCGGCATCCGGCACGCATCAGCCCGCCCCTCGGTCAGCTCGCCGAGTTCGGACGGAAGTTTACACCACGGCTGACCTCACGCATCCTGCACCAGGAGTATCTCCTCGTCGACGAGTCGGCAGCTGCGCTCGGTACCGTTGAGCGGTGACCGATACCCCGTACCTCGTCGTCGACACCACTCGCCTCGATCGCAATCTCCAGGCGGTTGGCGATCAGGCGCGCCGCACGGGAGTCGACCTGCGTCCACACGCCAAGACACACAAGACAACCGAGCTCGCACGCCGCCAGATCGACAGCGGCGCAGTGGGTCTCACCGTGGCAACCATCGGAGAGGCAGAAGCCTTCGCCGCGGCGGGCTTCACTGATCTGTTCATCACGTATCCGCTGTGGGTGACCGAGCACAAAGGTGCGCGCCTGCGCGCGCTGGCACAGCATTCGGCTCTGCGGCTCGCCGTCGACTCGATCGCGGGTGCGCAGCGGATGGCGGCGGAGGTGAGCAGGAGCGATGTCGAGGTGCTGGTCGAGGTGGATTCGGGCCAGCACCGCACCGGGGTCGTCCCCGAGTCCGCGGGTGAGGTCGCAGCCGCTGCGCGCGACGCCGGCCTCGACGTTATCGGGGTGTTCACTTTCCCGGGCCACGGATACGGTCCCGGCGATGCACGCAGCGACGCGGCACGACAGGAGGTCGCAGCGCTCGCCGAAGCCGCCGACAGGCTGCGTTCGGTCGGCATCGAACCGCGGGTGCGGAGTGGGGGTTCCACGCCCACGGTCGAGTTCGCCGGGGACAGCGGCGTCCTGACCGAGATCCGCCCTGGCGTGTACCCGTTCTACGACGCCCAGCAGATCGAACTCGGCGTCTGCGGATTCGACGACGTCGCGCTGACCGCGGTGAGCAGCGTCGTCCATCGCGATGGGCACCGCGTGGTACTCGACGCGGGCAGCAAGATCATCGGGGCCGACCGTCCCGCGTGGGCCAGTGGACACGGTCGGGTACTCGACGAGCCGGACGCGCGGATCGTCGGACTCTCCGAACACCACGCCGTGGTCGAGTACCCGCTCAGCGCCGTCGTCCCCGAACTCGGCGCCACGGTGCGCGTCATACCCAATCATGTCTGCACCGCGGTCAATCTCGTCGACGAGTTGGTCGTCGACGAGGCGCGTTCCGGCGGCGCCGCGGACCGCTGGCCGGTGATCGCCCGCGGCGCCAACAGCTGAGCGCGGAACGGGGTGCCGCGCGGAACGGGGGTGCCGCGGAGGCGGGGCTCGGGTGGTGCGGGGCAGTGCAGAAACTCGGGGAAGGATTCCTTCCGCGGGTTTTGCACCCTTCCCCGGGAAACAACACGCGGAAAGGTCAGAAAGTAGCGGAAGAGTGCCGGCCCAGCGTCAAAACCCGCGGAAGAACCGCGGCCCACTGACAAAACCCGCGGAAGAGTGCCGGCCAGCGACAAAACCCGCGGAAGAGTGCCGGCCCAGCGACGAAACCCGCGGAAGAGTGTCAGCCAAGGCCCCGCACTGCTCGGGGCGGCCGCACCGCTCGCCAAACCCCCTGCAGAAACCCAGAGAGGAAGCCCTTCCGCGGGTCTTGCACCCTTCCCCGCGAAACAACACGCGGAAAGGTCAGAAACCCGCGGAAGAACCGCGGCCCTGTGTCAAAAAACCCGCGGAAGAAACCCTCCCCCTACTTTCTGCCTTTCTGCCCGCCAGCGCGCGCCCACGAGCCGAAGCGGCCGCGCTACTCGTACACACCCTCGACCAGCCACCCGCCCGCTCGGTAATAGAGCAGCAGGGCGCGCGAATCCTCCAGGAGCACTTGGACTCTGGCGATGATTCCGGTGTCGTCCATACCTGCGGGCCACGGCCCGGCCCACCAGCTCAGTGCCCAGGTGTCGAGGACCGCGCCCTTCCCGCCACGCGCGGTGCCCCCGCTGCGCGCCATACGCACGACGGCGGGTTCTTCGGAGAACGCCCCACGACCGGTGACGGTGACCGGCTGCCCCGACGCGTCGATCAACGACACCGGGGTGCGGGACATCACCGTGGGTGCGGGCTGGGGAACCCGCCCGGGCCAGGGGGCCTTCGGGTCGTGTTCGGGGGTCTTCTCGTCGCCCAGCGGGATCAAGGTGATCTGATCCGACGGTCCGCGGCCACCGCTGCGCACGGGCACCTGCACGGAATCGCCGCCCAACAGTCCCTGCACACGTTCCAACGACCTGCGGGCACGCTCGGAGACCTCCGATTCGCCGGGTAACCCCGCGCCCGTCAGCGCGTAGTGCAGCGCCCCGGCATCGACCGTCTCGACCGGTTCGAGTCGCAGCATCGCGATGGGCGAATCCGGACGCGTGTCGCCGCGGTTTCTACCACGCCCCGCGCCGGTCAACCACCCTTCCAACTGCCAGCGAATCCGATCGGCTGTGGCGTCGGGTGTGAGTGGCTGCGCACACCGCCATATCCGCGAATGTCGTTGTCCACGTTCGGTGATGGCTTCGACCTTGAGCTTGGTGCACGCCGCGGGCACATCGGAGAGCCTGCGATGCAGCATGTCGGCGAGCCGTCGGCCCGCGAAGGCCGCCGAGTCGATCCGGTCGATCGGCGGGTCGCAGACGTAGTCGACGACCAGTTCCGGTGCGGCGACGATCCCCGCGGGCCGCCGATCAGGCAGCGCGTTGGCCAATCGGTGTGCCACCGCGGCGTCGGCGGAGAACCGGGTGGCGACGTCGCGCGCGGGCATGGCAGCGAAATCGCCGATGGTGACCAGGCCGAGTCGTCGTAGCAGGTCGACGAACTCGGTGCGTTCCGGGCACGACAGGCTCGGTTCGGCGTTGAGTTCGGCCACCGGCAGCTCCGCCAGATAGGCGCGGTCGCCGCCCGGATCCACATGCTGTCCGCGACGGGCGGCGACCACCGCGGTGAACATCTCGTCGGCGACACCGACCTGGGATTCCACTCCGCAGACCGAGACCTGGTCGATGAGCTGTTCTGCGAGCGACGCCTCTCCCCCGTGATGTCTGGCCGCCCCGTCGGCCGGCATCACCAGCAGACCCGGCCGCAACACCTCGACCACCGCGACCACCTCGGCGACCGCTGCCACCACCGGTTCGAAGAAGCGTGCGTCGCGATCGACGTCGGCAGTGAACACCTGCATCTCCGGGCACACCGCCTGCGCCTGCCTTTTCCGCATACCGCGCCGGACCCCGGCCGCACGCGCGGTGGCGGAGCACGCGGTGACCCGGTTGGCCGAGAGCACCGCGATCGGGTGCGCAGGGGGGAGATCCTCGTCGGCAGCCGCTGCCGTCGCAGGCCAGTCCGGGCACCACAGGGCCATGATCCGCCCCATCAGTTAGCCACCGCGGTGAGTGCCGAATCCATCGCACCCGCTGCAGGCTCGACCGGACGTGTCAGACCCACGAGACCTCCCGGCCCGCCGGATGAGCCGACGGCACTCAGATCGACGTCGGCGCTGCGTGATCGACGGTCGCGCCCGGTGGCGGTGACCTGTAACCGCAGTCCGCCGATCCTGCCGTGCCCGCGACGCGCCGCGGCGAGGTCGGCACCGACACCACCCGGCACGTGACGGTAGGTCAGCACCGACGCCTCCATCCGGATCTGGGCGCCCGGCCAGTGCCCGTCGACGACCATCAGCGCCGACGAGTGCTGCCGCACCCGCCCGCTCACCACCCTGCAGCGCGCGGGCGCGACGTCGACGCCGCGCAGCCCCAGGACGACCAGATCCATCCCGTCGAGGAGCACCGAGGCGATCTCCACCGGATCGACACCCGGATCGGGCACCGTCGCGATGCGGGCGAGGTCGGCGCCCATCTCGGCGGCCGACAACAGATTGAGCCACGGCAGTCCGACGATGCCCACCTGACCACCACCACGACTCACCGCGGCGATCATCGCGACCACCAGCGAACGCGCGCCGGAGCAGCCGACCACACTCCCCCGTGCGATCCCCCCGCGTCCCGCGGATTGGCCTCGCGGCAACAGATCTGCGAGGACATCGGGTAGCGGGAGACTGTCGTCGACCTCAGCCGAACGGTCGGCGGAGGGGCGATCAGGCATCCCCGACAGCACCGCCATGCGTTTGCGTAACCGGGCGAGCGTATCGGCGCGATCATCGCCATCCGAACCCTCCCCGGCGCCCTGCGACGGGCACGGATGAGCCAACGGCAAAACACTCATGAAAACCTCCTGGCCAGCGTGGATGATGCGTGGCGAGCCGGGAAGTTGCTGCGCCGTCGGTCGCTCGGATCACCGAGTCGGATCGAACGTTTTTTCGATACGGCGATCGTACGACGCCCCTCCGACAAGACGCAACAGCGCAGGTGCCGGACAGTCAGACGGGGCGCGACTCAGCGCGACTCAGGCGGAGAATCGTGCATCGAGAAAGGCGAACACGCGGGCCCAGGCATCCGACGCCGCATCCTCGTCGTAGTGCATCCCGACGACTCGCAGCACCGCGTCGGGAACCGAATCGATGCGATTGGCGAAGCTGTGCCCGACCCCGGAATAGGTCTTGATGTCCGAGGGGATCTTGTGCTTGTCGAGGACACGCCGCAGACGCGATTCGCCGAACGGGATCAGCGGATCGCGCGCGCCGAACGATGCCACCACCGGGCAGGTGTCCGCCGTGACGGCACGGTAGGTGGTGAGGCTTCCGTAGAACGGCGCTGCCGCGACGTACCGTGCATCGCCCTCGAGAAGCGCGAACCCGCCGCCCATGCAGAATCCGACGATGGCCACCTCACCGGTGGACAGCGGGTCAGAGGCCAGACGACGTCGAGCGCTCTCGAGAATCGCGAACACCGGTCCACGCCCCGAGACCAGTGACCGCATCGTGGACACGATGCACGCGGCACGATTCGTACCGGCGGTGAACAGCAGCGGCGCCAGCGCCAGGTACCCGTGGTCGGCGACGATACGTAGCGTGCGCACGATGTCGTCCTCGGCACCGGTGATGTCATGCACCACAAGGACAGCCGGCAGCGGACCGTCCGAATCGGCGGGTCGGGCCATCAGCGCCTCGACACTCGTTGAGTCGCCCGCAGCCGCAGGCAGCGACTCGTCACAGTCGACGACGAGCGACTCGACGATGGTGTTCGCGGTCATGATGATGTTCCTTTCGGAGAAGACGGGGAGGTCGACGTGGCGCCGTCGGATACCGCGAGCCCGCCACCGGACGACGGCCACCAGATCCGTGAGCCGAGCACATGCAGTACCGACGGGACCAGCACCGTCCGCACCACGGCGATATCGAGCAGCAGTCCGATGCCGATGGTGAATCCGGTCTGCAGGAGGAGGATGACCGAACCGCTCATGAGCGCGAACATCGTGACGGCGAAGACGATCCCTGCCGTGGTGATGACCCGGCCGGTGCTACCGAACGTCCGTAGAATCGCCGACGTCGTTCCGCTCGAGGAGTTTTCCCGAACACGCGAGGCGAACAGCATGCTGTAGTCGGCGCCGACGGCCACCAGACTCATGAACGAGACGGGTAGCACCGACCAGTGCAGCCCGATACCGATGATGTGTTGCCACACGAGCACACTGATGCCTGCTGCACTGAGAAACGACAGCAACACCGTGGCGACCAGGATGAAGGGCGCGAGCAGGCTGCGCAACAGAGCGACCAGGATGACGAACACCGCGGCAAGCGCAACGATCCCGAACATCAGGAAGTCCTTCTCCGACTGCGCGATGAGGTCCGAGGTGATCGACGTCAGTCCGGTCGCATCCACACGTGCGTGTGACAGGCCACTGCCCTTCAGAGACTGTTCGGCAGTCGTCGAGATGTCGGATACATGGCTGGTCGCCTGCTCACCGTAGGGATTTCCCGACGGGATCACAAGCATACGAGCCACCCGGCCGTCGGACGACATGAGCATCTTCGACCCCGCCACCAGCCGTGGATCCTCGAATGCACTGCGCGGCAGATAGAACCCCGCGCCGGGGCCCTGCGACGTCGCCTTACCCATCTCCGAGAGATATCCGGAGGCCTCGTCGAGTCCGCTGCGGAGTTGGTCGGTCATCGACACAACGGTGTCGGTCCCGGTCTTGGCTTCCGAAAGCCCCTGTGCCAGTTGATCCATACCCGACGTGAGCTGTCCCATACCGTCGCGCAGTCGTGTGAGATCCGAGCGGATGGACTCCGGCGAGCGCCCGCCCAATGATGCAGTGAGGGTGGAGATGGCCGAGAGTCCGGCGCGCAGATCGGGCATGACCGACGACACCGTCCGCAGGTCGTCGGGATCGAGGTTCGCCGCGTTCTGCGCCGCCGTGAACGCCGCGCTCAGCGCATGATTCGACATGCCGTCGAGTTGCGCGAACAGCGATCGCCCCTGCATACAGAGCGGCGAACTCAGACACTGCGCGGAGGGTTGCGGGGACGCATACGGAGCGAGCGCCCGCGAGAGCGAATCGATGGCCTGCCGCTGTGAGTTCAGCGTCGACACCAGCGTCTGCAGTGACGACAGTTGCGGTTCCAATCGCGCGAGTACCTGGGCCAATGACTGACCGTCAGCGGTCCGGGCGGTAGCGATGTTGTCGGCCAGGGGAAGCAGATCGAGAACCGAGTTCGACAGGTCGACAACCTGGTTGACGCCCGACACCAGCTCGGGCAGTTGCTTGGTCGACTCGACCGCACCGTCACGAAGCGCGGTCATGCCCTGTGTCAGTCGCTCCAGATCCGGTCGGGCGTCTCCGATCTGGGTTCCGGCGTCGGCGAGTCGACCAGCGATCAGTGCCGCCTGGTATCCGATGGCCGATTCGGGCAGTTGGCGACCGTCGGGCCTGGTCAACGAGCGTACGTACGCGACGTTCGGGAGGTCGGTGACCGCTGAGGCAACGCGATCGAGCGCGGCGAGATCGGTGGTGGTACGCATGTCGTGATCGCTGCGGATGATCAGGAACTCCGGGACGATTTCGTTTGCGCCATAGTGTTTCGCGACGAGATCGTACCCGCGGGAGCTGTCGGTGGGATGCAGCTGCATGGCGTTGTCGTCGCCGTTGGCGCGGAAGGTCACGACGGGTACCGCCAGCAGGATCAGCAACAGCAACGACGCCCCCGCCAACGCGCCGGAGCGGCGCAGGATGAAGCGACCGCGGCGGCGCCAGATGAAGTCTCGGGAAGGCCGTGGTTCGATCCTGCCGTGTCGGCCAAGAATGGCCATCATCGCGGGAGTGAATGTCAGTGCGACAGCGAGTGTGACGACGAGTCCGATCGCAATCGGCGGCCCCGAGGTGGTGAACATCCCGTTGCGGGCCATGAGCATCGCCGTGGCCGACGCCGCAATGGTGAGTGCCGACGCCGTGAGTACCTCCCCGACACTGAGCCCGGCGAACCCGACAGCCGACCGGGACGGGAGCCCCTTCCGTCTGCCGTCGTGATAGGCGGCCATCTGGAAGATGGCGTAGTCGGTACCCGCGGCCAACACCAGCGCGGTCATCAACGTGACGGTCAGCGTCGACAACGCGAGTGCCCCGTTGTCTCCCAACCCGGACACCACGGCACGCGACGCCGCCAACGACACACCGATCGTCAGGAGCGGCACCAGCGCGGCGATCACCGAGCGATACGACATCACCATGAGCACCGTGATCAACAGGACCGAGACCGCGGTGATCACGACCATCGATGTGTCCAAGGACGTGAACTCGTCGACGACGACCGGCGCGGGACCCGAGAAATGGGTCTGCAGACCCGCGGGCTTCTCGACAGCATCGAGATGATGACGAACCGCTTCGGTGGCGCGATGTGCCGCCGCAGTACCGATGGCTCCCCGTTCGGCGACCAGCAGCGTGATCGCCTTGCCGTCGGGGCTGACCGCGTAGTCGCGCGTCGCCGGATTCCCGAACATGTCCAGCACGTACGAGACGTGCTCCCGGTCATCGAGCAGCCGCTGCACGACCGCGGAGTAATAGCGCTCTTCTGCAGGTCCGATCACGTTATCGCCTGCCATCACCACCGACCCGACCGCCGTGGAGGGATCATTGCCGAAGTCACGCGCCATATCGGCGATCGCCTGTGTCGACGGCAGATCCGCAGGCACGATCGCGGCTGACTTCTCTGCCGCCGTCTGCTCGATCTGGGGTATCGCGATGTTGAGGGCACCGACCACGACGACCCAGAAACCCACGACCCACCATGGGTAGGCCGCCGCCAGACGGCCGGGGGCCGCGAGCACCGATCGTGCCGTCACGCTTCTCCCCATACGCGGTCGACGTCGCATCCCCACCCTCTCGCGAGACATTTAGACACAAAATGACTCATTGATCGAGACGGTAGCATCGTGCGTAATCGAGGACAAGAAGGGCTCATGAGCAACGACGATGCGATGTCGGCGATACGCCAACTCCTCATGACGCCCGATGTCGATTCCGAACAACCGTCCGCGGTCACCGACGTCCTCGAGGCCGCCGTCGGCGTGATCCTCACGATCGGATGGCAGCGGTTGACGATGGCCGACGTCGCCAAGCGGGCAGGCGTCGCCCGTGCCACCGTGTACCGCCACTTCGCAACCAAGGACGATCTGCGACGCGCGGTGGGCGCGCGGGAGGTCCAGAAGTTCCTCCTAGAAATACTGGAATTGCGTTCCGCCGCACCAGATCTCGAGTCCGGAATGGTAGCGGCCGTCCGTCACATCATCAACGAGGTCCGCACCAATCCACTGATCGCACGCCTGCGCGAGACCGACCGCGAGTTGCTCATGGACGTGGTCTCCCGCGACGACATCGTGACCTACGCGACGCAGTTCTGCGCGCAGATGTGGCGGACACAGCTGTACGCCGCCGACGATGAGATCGCCGAGGCCGACTGGAACCACCTGCTCATGGTCAGCGAGATCACCGTTCGGGTGTCACTGTCACTCGCATTGAACCCCACCACCAGCACCGATCTCAGCACGGAAGAGGGCGCCACCGACTTCGTGCGCAGATTCACCAAAGCCCTCCTGCCTGATGCCTAGGATCAAGGCCGGGTCGGTCGCCGAACACCGCGCCGCCGTCATGGCCCAGCTCCTCGACGGCACCGAACGGCTCCTCTTGTCCGGACCGGATGCCACGCTCACCGCCGCGGGCATCGCCGCGGAGGCCGGCATCGCGCGCAACAGCATCTACCGCTACGTGTCCTCGGTCGACGATCTGATCGAGATGGTGCTCGAGCGTGGGTTCACCGACTGGTCGACCGCCGTGACGGAGCGCGTGGCCGAAGCACCCGACCCGCGCACAGCCATCCTCACCTACGCGGAGGCCAACCTCGAGTTCGCGGCTGACGGCCGACACGCCTGGCGCACCGCCATCTCTCGAATTCACCTGTCCGACAACGCGCGTAGCAGAGTCATGGCCCTACACGAACAGATCACCGATACCCTCCACGAGGCCATCGCCGCCCTCGACGTGCTCGACACAGACCTCACCGAGGCCACCGTCGGCGCCATCGTCGACGCCTGCATCGGCCGCGTCGACGCCGGGCAACCGGTGTCCGAGGTCATCGACCATGCACGCAAGACCGTCGGCGCGGTGCTCGACGCCTGCATGCCTGACTGACGATTCGACGTTCCGACCCCAGCGCCTCGGGAGATCTCGCACACAGAATTTTGGGGACACGGTGTCCCCATGTGTAGATTCACTTAGCGACAGTATGTCTCTAAGAAGGAACCCGAATGTTTGTCGCTCTCCACGAGTTACGCGCGGCCTGGGGCCGATTCATGTTGATGGGTGTGGTGATTGCCCTGGTCTCCGCCCTGGTCGGAATGGTCTCCGGCTTCACCATCGGCCTCGGCAACGACACCGTATCCGCACTGCGGGCCATGCCCACCGACTCAATGGTCTTCGCCAAGGGGACATCCGATTTCACCCGCAGCGTGCTGACCGGGGATCAGGTCTCGGCTTGGGCTCGACACTCCGGTGTGAACGCACACCCGCTCGGCATCGGGATCTTCCACGGCGAGACGTCCGACGACTCGTCGGTCGACATGGCCGTGATCGGAGCCGAACCGCACAGTCCCCTGCTTCCGGCGACCACCCATGGCCGGCAGGTCGCGGCACCGGGCGAGGTGGTGGTCTCCGAGGGCTTGGCGGACAGCGGGATTCGTATCGGCGATTCCATCAGGATCGACAACTCCGACGTCGGACTCCACGTCGTCGGCATCACCGACACACTCTCCTACGGCCACGTGGCAGCCGCATACGTCCCCCTCGACACCTGGCGACTCCTACGTTTCGCACCCGACGGGAACCTGCGCCCACACGACGAGGGAGCAGCCGGAGCGATCGCACTCACCGGGGGCAGCGCACCTGCGGAACTCGCTGACACGCATGTGGTCGGTGAGGACGTCATTCTCGCTGCGGCACCCGGCTATTCGGGAGAGCGACTGACCATGAACTCGATCATCGCGTTCCTCTACGTCATCGCGCCGCTCATCGTGGCAGCCTTCTTCGCGGTCTGGGTCGTCCAGCGTCGCTCCGTCTATGCACTACAGCGCGCACTGGGGGTGTCGCGCCTGGCACTCGTGGGCGCCGCACTGGCGCAGGCAGCCGTGGTCGTGGTTCTTGCGACCGTCATCGGTTCGGCCATCGCGTATCTGCTCGGCCTCGCGATGGGCTCGGCCGTTCCGTTCGATCTACCGGCAACGTCATTGGCCACCACCGGCATCGCCGTCATCGCGGCGTCGATGATCGGCTCGGCTATCAGCCTCCGATGGGTTCTGACAGCAGACCCCCAGATCATGTTAGGAGAATCGCGATGAGCCTCGACCTACACGACATCGTCGTCGAATATCGTTCCAGCACAGAGACATCACGTGTCCTCGACCACGTGTCGATGAGTTTCGCCCGTGGCCGGATGACCACGATCACCGGCCCGTCGGGATCCGGCAAGTCGACGCTGCTCGGCGTCTGCGGAGCGCTCCGACGACCCGATGGCGGAACTCTCACTCTCGACGACACCGATGTCACGGCGCTGTCCGACCGTCGTCGCACGGAGTTGCGCAGACACCAGGTGGGGTATGTGTTCCAGAGCGGAAATCTCTTCCCCGGACTCACCGCGATAGACCAGGTGCTCGCGATGGCGGCGATCTCCGGGCGACGACCACGCTCGATGCGGGCTCGCGCGCACGAACTGCTCGACGCGGTGGGGCTCGCCGACGCTGTCCAGTCGAGGCCCGAGCAGCTGTCCGGAGGCCAGCGGCAACGGGTCGCGATCGCCCGTGCACTGATCCACGAGCCCAGAATCCTCCTCGTCGACGAACCAACGGCAGCGGTCGACCGATCACAGGCAGGCACGATCACGGATCTGCTGCACAGCGTGACGACCGAGCACGACTGCATTACCGTCGTCGCCACACACGACCCGGAGGTCGTGGCCCGCGCCGATGCCACGGTCGACCTCGCCCACGCGGTTCGGTGACCTCTCGCGCTGATGAGCGCGCACCGATCTCGTCCTTGAACAGCCGCGGTGGAGCCCGAGGGAGCGCCGACCGCATCAGAACAGCGTCAAGGCCTCAGCCAACTGCGGCGTACCGACGAGGTCGCGCTCCTCGGAACCATCGTGCTCGCCCCTGCCGTGGTCTCGACCGGCAAGGCCGTGACGGGCCACCAAGGGCTGCAACCGATCTCGCAGCCACGATGAGTACTCCGCGGTGACATAGGCACCACGCCCATAGAGGCCGCGGTACTTGCGCACCAGCGCCGGGTGGTTCTCGGCGAGCCAATTCATGAACCATGGCTTCGTCGAGCTGCGCAGATGCATCGGAAACGCCGTCACACCGGCGGCGCCCGCCTCGGCGAGTGCTCCGAGCAGCGCGTCGAGATGCGCGGTGGAGTCGCTCAGATACGGGATGACCGGCGCGACCATCACGTGTGGCGCGAAACCCGCCTCGGCGATAGCACGAATGAGCTCCAGCCGCGCCCGCGGCGACGCCGTCCCGGGTTCGATCTGTTTCTGCAGGTCGTTGTCGAAGATCGCCAACGACACACCGATGCTCACCGGGATCTGCCCGGACGCCTGACGCAGCAGGGGCAGATCCCGACGTAACAGCGTGCCCTTCGTCAGTATCGATATCGGGGTGCCCGACTCCGCCAACGCGGTGATCACGCCGGGCATCAGGCGATAGCGCCCCTCGGCACGCTGATACGGATCGGTGTTGGTACCGAGCGCGACGGTGTCCTGTTGCCAGGAGCGCCGACGGAGTTCTTTGCGCAACACCGCGGCGACGTTGAGCTTGACCACCACCTGGGAGTCGAAATCACGGCCGGCATCGAGGTCGAGGTATTCGTGCGTCGGCCGCGCGAAACAGTAGCGGCACGCGTGAGAACATCCGCGAAAGGTGTTGACCGTGAACCGAAACGGTAGTCCCGACCCCTCCGGCATCGCGTTGAGCGCACTCTTGGCGAGTACCTCGTGAAAGGTGATGCCCTCGAACTCCGGGGTCTGCACAGACCGCACGAGGCCAGCACGCGCAAACCCGGGTAGCGCGCCGTCGTCGACTTCGACCACTTGTTCGGACCACCTCATGGGACGAGTCGAACATACGTACTAGGTGGTGTCAACCCGCCTCACGACCGCGACAGTCGGCACCGAGCAACGACCGCGAGTCCGTTACGCGGCTATCATGCCGGTATGTCATTCGCCGACAGCTATCGCACACCGGGTCCGCAGTACCTGGTGGCAGGCCGATATCGGCTGCGATCGCGAATAGGCGGCGGCGGCATGGGCACCGTGTGGCTCGCGCGTGACCAACTCCTCGACCGCGACGTCGCGGTCAAGCAGGTGCTGTCCACCGAGGGCCTCTCCGACGATTCTGCCGACAACGCGCGTAAGCGCGCCATGCGTGAGGGGAGGATCGCGGCAAAACTCGCCCACCGCAACGCGATCGCCATGCACGACGTCGCGCTCGACCGTGGCGAACCGTGGCTGGTGATGGAATATCTGCCGTCGCGCAGCATCGCACAGATCCTCCACTCGAGCGGGACGCTGGAGGTGACCGAAGCCGCCAAGATAGGTGCACAGGTGGCTGACGCCATGACCGAAGCCCACGCGGCAGGGATCGTCCACCGCGACATCAAGCCGGGCAACATTCTGATCTCCGAGTCGGGGCGTAACGCGGGGCTGGTGAAGCTCACCGACTTCGGGATCTCTCGCGCCAAGGACGACGTCTCACTCACCCAGACCGGCGTGATCACCGGCACACCAGCCTATTTCGCACCGGAGGTCGCACGCGGCGCGGAGCCGTCGGAGGCCTCCGACGTCTACTCACTCGGCGCGACGATCTACACGATGGTCGAGGGCGAACCACCGTTCGGCGTCGACGACAACTCCCTGGTGATGCTGCACAAGGTCGCGCGGGCGCAGATCAATCCGATGACCCGCGCAGGCGCTCTCGAATCGGTGTTGTTGCAGATGCTCGAACCGAGTCCCAAGAAGCGGATCACGATGTCGCAGGCGCGTGACGAACTCGTCGCCGCGGCCTCGGGCGGACACGCGAGCGCCGACCAGGTGCTCACCAGTCTCATCCCCCGCTCGGGGGTCGCCACCCTGCCGCCACACCCGCGTACCGATCCGGGTGTCGGTGCCCGCCAGGGACAGCCTCATTCGGGTCGCTCCGCCTCCGACTATCCGGCCGCCGCTTTTCGTTCGACACCGTCGCGCCCGACCTCGAGCGGCGGAGCGTCGGTGGCGGGTGGCTGGCAGACCTCACAGTCGGCTGCGCCGTCGACTCATCGCGATCACACGCTCGTGTCGTCGACGCCGCACTTCCCGTCGGAGATGTACTCGAGTCCCCCGCCCCGGCAGCACTCATCGGGAACGTCGAGCACCGCTCTGGCAGCGGCCGTATTCGTCTTCTTCGTGGTCCTCGCCATCGTGGTGGTCCTTGCCATCGCACTGATGCGCTGATCGGCGCGACTCACGCACCTGTCCCCGCCGCAGCGAAACCCCCTGCAACTCAGCCGATGTGCCGTGTGGCGGCCCACCTGGTGAGCGCGTTGCGATTGGACTGTTGGGTTTTGCGGAGCACGTTCGATGCGTGGGTCTCGACGGTTTTGATGGAGATGAACAACTCCTCCGCGATCTCGCGATAGGTGTATCCGCGCGCGAGAAGCCGTAGAACCTCGAGTTCGCGTCGCGTCAGCGAGTCGAGTTCGGGATCGAGGGCGGGTTCGGGTGCCGACGACTTGCCGGTGAAGGAGTCGAGCACGAAACCCGCGAGTCGCGGACTGAACACCGCATCACCGTCGGCGACCCTGCGCACCGCATCGGCCAGTTCACGTCCGTCGATCGTCTTGGTCACGTAGCCACGGGCGCCCGCGCGTATCGTCGCGATGACGTCTTCGGCGGCGTCGGACACGCTGAGTGCGAGGAACACCGGCGCGTCGTCACCCAATGATTCTGTGACACCACGTAATACCGACACCCCACCACCGGCAGGCATGTGCACGTCGAGGAGGACGACGTCGGGTCGCAGCCGGGTGATCGCCGTGACCGCGTCGGACACCGTACCCGCCTCGCCCACCACGTGCAGTCCGGCTTCGTCAGCCAGTTCTGCACGGACCCCGGAGCGGAACACAGCGTGGTCGTCGACGAGGAAGACGCGGTGGGGTGCGTCGGGTACGGTCGTGCTCTGCTCGGTCATCTCGCCTTTCCGTGGTCGATCGTCGCGTTCTGGTGTACCCGGCCGTCGTTTTCCCGGTGCTCGTCTGCTCGATTCTGCACCGGCTCGTCATCGCTCGACCCGGCGGTACGCACAGCAGTGTGCTGGACGTCGCGCGGCATCGTCAGTCGCACGTTGGTCCCCCGCCCCGGCGTCGAATCGACGCGCGCGCAACCACCCGCGCGTTCCATCCGCGCCACGATCGACCGGGCAAGTCCTTGGCGGTCGGGGTCCACGGAGTCGGAGTCGAATCCGACGCCGCGGTCACGCACGTACACTTCGACCTCCTCCTCCCCGACCTCGAGATACACGTCGACGCTGCGTTCACCGGAGTGCTTGGCTGCGTTGACCAGTGCCTCGCGGGTCGCGCCGACCAGTGCGGGCCAGCGGCGGGCGTCGCGCGCCTGGCCGTGTCCAGCCCCCTCGTCTGGTCGCAGGTCGCCGACGGTCACCACTTCGACCTCGATTCCGTAGGTGTCCTCGACCTCTGCCCCGACGTCGCGCATCGAAGCACTCAGCGATGTCCCACGTTGCGCCGGGTCGCCGAAGAGCCAGCCGCGCAACTCGCGTTCCTGACTGCGTGCCAGCCGCGCGACCTCCTCGGGTTTGCCCGCTTGCTTCTGGATGAGGGCGAGTGTCTGGAGTACCGAATCATGCAGGTGTGAGGCGATCTCTTCGCGTTCGGCGTTGCGGATGCGCGCGGCTCGCTCCTCGTTGAGGGCGCGCCACAGTCGCATCCACAGCGGAACGGTGAGCAGGACGACGCCGATCAGGGTGGCGGCGACGGCTAGCAGGGTGGTGCTCAGCCCCCCGTAGTTCCGTCGGCTCGCGACGACGATCACCACCAGACCGCCGATGACGAGCACCGCACCACCTGCCAATCGGGTCCAGGTGAGTGCGGTGCTGCGCGGCGCGGTTTTCGACGTGTCGAACTCACGCCACACCAGACCTGCACCCACCATGACGAAGACGAACGGTACGAGGTACGCCGCGGGTGTCCCCGACGCCGCAAACCCCACCACCGTCATCGCCACCAGTGCCAACAACGCCAGACCCAACGCCTGCCGACGCTCGCCTCGCGCGGGCGGCGTGGTGTCGTCACCCTGCGGGCAGAAGAACCAGAGCAGTCCGTATGCCAGTACGCCGGCACCCGCGAGGGCGGCGAGCACGACGAAGACCACCCGTACGCGGAACGCGTCGACGCCCAGGTGGTCGGCGACGCCACCCGCGACGCCACCGATGACCCGTCCGGCGTCGCGACGGACCAGCCGTGGTGCCGGTGGCAGGTCTGGGGAAACAGGGGTGGTCACATCTCGATACTGCCGCACCTCCCCCCGTCCCCACATCAGGGTCGATCCCCGATTTCCGGGGGAACGTCAGGGTCGGTCCCCGATGTCGGCTGCCTGTGGAGGCAGCAGGATGTGGGTCATGGACGCCACACAGTTCCGTAACCAACTCGAAGAGCTCTGGCGCACGCGGCCGGTACGCCCGGCCGGTCCGCGCACGGTCGCCGGGGTCTGCAGCGGCATCGCATTTCGCTACCGGGTCGACCCGACGCTGGTGAAGGTAGCTTTCGTAGTGTCGACGCTGTTCGGCGGAAGTGGCCTGATCCTCTACGTCGCGGCCTGGATCGCGTTTCCGTCGAGCACTGCCGTTGCCGCGCGCCCAGACGGGCACCGCCGGCTACGACGCGACGGACGACGAGGTGACGGACAGCGACGGCGGCGGCACGGCGGTCACAACAATCCGAAGTTGCTGGTCCTCATCGTTGTGTGCGTGGTGATCCTGACCTCGATCGGACCTCGCGGCACCTGGGGTTCCGGGGCGCTGCTGGGGATGATCCTGATGGTGCTCGGCTGGTGGTTGTTGTTCCGTCGAACGCCGGAGCCGGCGCCGGGTACGAGCGCTGACACCCTCACGCCCGAAGGGATCACGCCCGCGGCAGACCAGTTCCAGCGGTGGACTCCACGTGGGGTGCGCGTCGGTGCGACGAGCGCCTGGCCTTCCGCCCCGGCAGATCCCCGCTTCGGCGGCCAGTCGAACGACGCCGACGGTCAGCCGACGGCCCCCCTTCAGAACGCCACGACCACGACGACCGTCGACACGACCACCGCAGACCCGACGCCCGCGTTCGGGTCAACGAATAGGGAGCCGCCGTCGTGGGATCCGCTCGGCGCCGCGCGATTCGCCTGGGATCTCCCGGAGCCGACGGAGCCCGAAACTGCTCCGCAGCCCGTCGAACACCGTTCGCCGAAGGCGCCGTTGCTCGTGTTCGGGGCGACGCTGATCGTGGCGATGGCCGGGGTGGCCGCACATCAGGCGGGCGTCGAGTGGTTCAGCGTGACCCGCATCCTGTCGATGGCACTGGCCGTCGTCGGGATCGGCATGGTGGCGATCGCCGCACGTCGTGGTTCGGCCCAGCACAGGACGGGCGGTCTGGTGCCGCTCGCGATCACGCTGGGCGTCGCGGTGATCGTCAGCGCAGCCGTCACCGGTTGGTCGGCCCAGGACGGTGGGGGCCCGATCCCGCCGGGCGGGGTAGGTGAACGAACGTATGCGCCCATGAGGGAGAACGACATTCGCGACGCCTATTCGGTCAGCATCGGAGATCTCGAACTCGATCTGCGGAGCGTGGATCTGACCACCGACCGCACCGTCGATCTGCGTGCCGGCGTCGGACAGGTCACGGTACGGGTCCCGCGCGACATGAATGTCCGGGCGAACTGCACCTCGAACGTCGGAGAAGCGCACTGCCCTGAAGGTCTGTCCATCGGTAGCGCAGGCAACCACGCGCCGGTCCTGACGATCAACGCACACAACAATCTCGGCAACGTGGAGGTGCTCCGATGAGTCACGACAACCCCAGCGATCGGACGCACGCGGGCGACGGTCGCCGATCGGTGGGCCTCGCACTGCTCGGAGTGGTCGCCATCGCGATAGCCGTGTGGGGCCTGGCGGGCTCACCCGACTTGCCGTCGGCATCGGTCATCGGGTGGGTGGTGATCGGCGTCGGACTCGTCGCCGGTTTGGTGCTGCTGGTCAGTGGCGCCCGACGGTGATCGGGCGCGCGACTACTCCCACTCGATGGTGCCCGGCGGCTTGCTCGTGACGTCGAGGACGACACGGTTGACATCGGGCACCTCGTTGGTGATCCGAGTGGAGATGATCTCGAGCACCTCGTACGGAACGCGAGTCCAATCGGCGGTCATCGCGTCCTCACTGGACACGGGGCGCAGCACGATCGGATGCCCATAGGTGCGTCCGTCGCCCTGCACTCCGACGCTGCGCACATCGGCAAGCAACACGACGGGGCACTGCCAGATCTGATTGTCGAGCCCGGCAGCGGTCAGTTCCTCGCGGGCGATGAGGTCGGCCTTGCGCAACATCGACAGCCGATCGGCGGTCACCTCGCCGACGATGCGGATCGCCAGTCCCGGTCCGGGGAAGGGCTGGCGGCCGACGATCTCCTCGGGGAGACCCAGCTCGCGCCCTACCGCACGCACCTCGTCCTTGAACAGCAGTCGCAGCGGCTCGACGAGGGTGAACTCCAGGTCATCCGGCAGTCCACCGACATTGTGGTGGCTCTTGATGTTCGCGGTGCCGCTCCCGCCACCAGACTCGACGACGTCGGGGTACAGGGTGCCCTGGACGAGGAAGTCGACCTTCTCGCCGTCAGCCGCCCGATCGCCGAGTACGTCGCTGACCGCTCCCTCGAAGGAGCGGATGAACTCGCGGCCGATGATCTTGCGCTTCGTCTCCGGATCGCTGACGCCCGCGAGCTCGTCGAGGAACTTGTCCGCTGCGTCGACCGTCACGAGTCGAGCACCGGTGGCGGCGACGAAATCGTGTTCGACCTGCTCGCGTTCACCTGCGCGCAGGAGCCCGTGGTCGACGAACACACAGGTCAGTCGATCGCCGATGGCGCGCTGCACCAGAGCCGCTGCCACCGCGGAGTCGACACCACCGGACAGCCCGCAGATCGCAAGACCATCACCGATCTGATCGGAGACCTGATCGATGAGCGCGTCGGCGATGTTCGCAGGTGTCCAGTCGGCCTCGAGCCCGGCGATCTCGTAGAGGAACCGGGTGAGCACCTGCTGTCCATGCGGTGTGTGCAGCACCTCGGGGTGATACTGAACGCCGGCCATCTTCTTGTCGACGGACTCGAAGGCGGCGACCGGCGCGCCGGGCGTCGATCCGGTGACGGTGAATCCGTCGGGTGCCACCTGCACGGCGTCGTTGTGGCTCATCCAAACAGGCTGGTTGTGGTCGAGCCCCTGGTGCAACACACCGTCGCCGTTGAGCGTGAGGCTCGTCCGCCCGAACTCACGCCCACCGGTGTTGGCGACCTCACCGCCGAGTGCGGCCGCCATCGTCTGGAAGCCGTAGCAGATGCCGAAGGCGGGGATGCCGAGCTCGAGAATCGCCGGGTCGAGGCTGGGTGCGTCGTCTGCGTACACCGAGGCCGGACCGCCGGAGAGGATGATCGCCACCGGGTCCTTGGCCTTGAACTCCTCGATGGACGCGTCGTGCGCGATGACCTCCGAGTAGATGCGCGCCTCACGAACGCGCCGTGCGATCAGCTGCGCGTACTGAGCGCCGAAGTCGACGACGAGCACCGGGCGTGGGCCCTCCACGAAGTCGGCTGACGAGTTGCCCGCGACGTCGGTCGAGACATCATCGGCGGGGGTGGCCGTGGGAGTGCCGGCAGAAGAGTCTGTCACCGTTCCATTCTATGCGTGACCGTTGCGGCTCCTTGAGTGACCGCCACGACGGAGCGCCGGGCGGGCGTGCGGAGAGTGCCTTCGTGACGTCGTGGAATACTCCTTGTCACCATGAGTACGTCAGACGAGCGCGAAAAGGCCAGGTCATCAGCGCACAAGCCGAGCAGGCGGTGGCTGTCGATCTCGATCTCCGACCTCACCCAGGCGGCGGTCTTCGCCGCGTTGATCGCAGCGCTGGGACTGCCCGGCCAGATCAGCGTGGGTAGTGCGGGTGTGCCGATCACGTTTCAGACGCTCGGTGTGATGCTGACCGGCGCGATCCTCGGCCCCAAGAAGGGCACGCTGGCAGTGCTGATCTTCATGGTTCTCGCCATCGCCGGGTTGCCGATTCTCTCCGGCGGTCGGAACGGACTCACCTCGCTCTCGTCACCGACCGCCGGGTTCTTCGTCGGATTCCTGCCGGGTGTGTTCGTCATCGGGGTGCTGACCGCTCTGATGATGCCGAAGTACCGCGTGATCCCGGGCATCGTCTCCAACCTCATCGGTGGCGTCCTGGTGATCTACGCCTGCGGAACGATCGGTCTGATGATTCGAGCCGACCTGACACTGTGGGCGGCGATCGCGGCGAACGGATGGTTCATCGCAGGTGACGTGGTCAAGGCGGTGATAGCGGCGTTGGTCGCCTCGCAGGTCCACCGCGGCTGGCCGGGACTGATCACTCCGTTGCGGTTCTCTCGCGGACGACTGTCGACACCGACCGCGTGACATCCGAGCGCCCGTGATCGAATTCCGCGACGTCTCACACGCTTTCGACGGCCGATGCGTGCTCCGTGACATCACGGTGTCGCTTCCCGAACGTCGCATCGGCATCGTCGGAGCCAACGGAAGCGGCAAGTCGACACTCGCGCGGATGATCAACGCACTCGTCGTGCCCGACACCGGGACCGTGGTCGTCGACGGACTCGACGCCGCCAAGGACAAACGTCGCGTTCGACGTCGGGTCGGATTCATCTTCTCCGATCCCGATCGTCAGATCATCATGCCGACGGTGCGTGAGGACATCGAGCTCTCACTGACCAGAACCGAGCTGAACAAGGCCGAACGTCGCGACCGGACGATGGATGTGCTCGATCGTTTCGGTCTCGCCGGTCACGCCGATCAGCCGGCGAGCAGGTTGTCGGGCGGTCAGAAACAGCTACTCGCACTCGCCGCGGTGTTCGTCACCGAACCGGCGATCCTCGTCGCCGACGAACCGACGACGCTCCTCGATCTACGCAACAGCAGGATGCTGCGACGCGTGTTCGCCGACCTCGACGTCCAGCTCGTCGTCGTCAGCCACGACCTCGATCTCGTCGCCGACTTCGACCGCATCCTCGTGATCGACGACGGCACGATCACCGTCGACGACGTCCCCGACGTCGCGCTGCGCGCGTATCGGGAGGCGATGGCGTGAACCCGCTCGGCACCTACCGACCCGGGAACTCGCTGGTGCACAGGCTCTCCCCCGGCGTGAAACTACTGGGCCTCGCGGCGGGAATTCTCACCATCACGCTGTGCGTACGATCGCTGCCCGCACTCGCCATCGCCGCGGCGGCGGTCACCGTCGTCTACGGGCTTGCCGGTATCGGTCCGGTGACCGCGTGGCGCCAGTTCCGACCCACGCTATGGATCCTCGTCTTCGTCCTCGTCTTCCAGCTGATCTTCACCGACTGGCGTCGCGCCGTTCTGGTCACCGGAATACTCGCGCTGTCGGTGCTGCTCGCCGCGATCGTCAGCCTGACCACCCGCACCACCGACATGCTCGACTCGATGACACACGCCATGACGCCGCTGCGACGACTCGGCGTGCGCACCGACCTCATCGCGATCGCGCTGGCGCTGACGATCCGCACCATCCCGTTGATCGTCGAGATCGCCGGCCAGGTCGACGAGGCACGACGAGCTCGGGGTCTCCGACCGGGCGCTCGAATCCTGGTGGCGCCCATCGTGATCGCCGCACTACGCACCGCCGACGGGTTCGCCGAGAGCCTCAGCGCGCGGGGGTTGGACTGACCGCCACTGCCTCGGCGTTCACCGCCAGCGACGAGGAACGCGCCTACAGTCGTGCGCGGGCACACCTCGACGACCTCATCCTGGCACTCAACGAATCGTCGCCGGGTCCACCGAAGTGATCGGCACTCGCGCGGGTATCCGAACCATGCTCGCCCCCATCGTCATCGGAGATTGCGAACCGTCGACAGGTGGACCAAGGCCTCAGCGCGCGAGAACGCGCTGGACCGGGCGCAAGCCATCCTCGCGTAGGCTGGGTGGCCGCCCGTGCGGTCACCACCGCGATCGCGAAACAACGGAGGTCCGGCCAGACATGGATGTCACTGCCCTACTCGTTCTGGACTACCAGTACGGCACCGTCGATCAATTCGGCACCGAGGAAGCACTGCATGCCGCCGTCGCGGCCGTCGATGCAGCGCGGGCGCACGGAATTCAAGTCTATTTCGTCCGTACCGCATTTCGACCAGGGCTACCCGAGATCGGTACGGGCAACAAGATATTCAAGAAGTCGGGCGAATTTCCGATGGCGTCGGATCACGCCGCCACCATTCATCGAGATTTCCACCGAAACGACACCGACATCCTCGTCACCAAACGTCGCGTCAGCGCCTTCTCGGGCTCCGATCTGAGCATGCTGCTCCGGGCGTCGAACACGACCAGTCTGGTTCTGGCAGGAATCGCGACCAGCGGGGCGGTCCTCTCCACTCTGCGAGAGGCGGCTGATCTCGATTTCGAGCTGACTGTCTTGGCTGATGCGTGTGTCGACTTCGACGACGCTGTCCACGACGTACTCATCGAGAAGGTGTTTCCGATGCAGGCCGACGTAACGACTTCACAGCAGTGGATCGAATCGCTGCGTCAGCGCTCACTCATCGCGCCGTCGCAGGCTCCACCGGAGTGATCGGAAGCCGCAACGCGCCCGGTGCGTCCGCGGGAACCACCGGATGTGCAGGCGCGGTCGGCGCCAGCCGCCGGTAGTCGCTCCCCTGCTCTGGACGCTGGTCTTCCTGACCTTTGTTGGGCCACAACGAGATAGCGCGCTCGGCCTGCGCCGAGATCGTCAGCGATGGATTCACGCCGAGGTTCGCCGACACGGCGGCCCCGTCGGTGACGTGCAGGGTCGGGTAGTTCCACACGCGATGGTAGGCGTCGATGACACCGGCGGCCGGATCGTCGGAGATCGCACAGCCGCCGAGGTAGTGCGCGGTCAGCGGCATGTTCATGATGTCACCCCACGTACCGCCCGCGAGGCCACCGGGCAGAATGGCGGCGATACGTCGGGTGGCCTCGTTGCCCTTCGGAATCCACGTCGGGTTGGGTTCCCCGTGTCCCTGCCTGCTGGTGATGTAGCGGAACGGACCGCGCTTGCGCATGAACGTGGTCAACGAATTGTCGCTGCTCTGCATCACCAACGCGATCACCGTGCGCTGACTCCACTTCCGCACGAAGAGGAGTCGTACGAGCAGGAAAGGGTTGCGTGCGACCTGCTTGAGGAACTGTCCGAATCGGTTGAGCCTGCTCCCGCCGTCGGTGAGCACAGTCTGCAGGTAGGCGATGGCGTTGCTGCCCTTGCCGTAGCGGACCGGCTCAATGTGGGTGTTCGGCTCCGGATGGAATGACGACGTGATCGCCACTCCGTGCGAATAGTCGTGCTGCGGATCGTATTTCGCAGCCATCGCACCGAGGATCGATTCGGAGTTGGTACGCGTGAGCCTGCCCATGGCGTCCGAGATCTTCGGCAGAGTGGTGTTCTTGGCCCGGTGCAGCAGCTTCTGTGTGTTGAACGTGCCGGCAGCGACGATGACCTGATCCGAGGTGAACGTGCGCCGACGACGGCCGAGTGGCCCCCACGACGACGAGCCGATCGTGCTGACCTCCCATGTTCCGTCGACGCGCTGAATCAACCCGTCGACGGTGGTGCGATCGATGATCGTCGCGCCGTTGCGTTCGGCGAGCCCGAGGTAGTTCTTCATCAGGGTGTTCTTCGCACCCACTCGACATCCGGTCATGCACGCTCCGCATTCGGTGCAGGCCGTGCGTTCAGGGCCTGCACCACCGAAATACGGGTCGGGCACGGTCTCGCCCGGAACACCTTCGAGTCCGGTCTTCGCACCGAAGAACACGCCGACCGGCGTCGACGTGAAGGTGTGGGCGGCGCCCATCTGTTCGGCGACGGTTCGCATCACTCGATCTGATTCCGTGACAGTCGGATTGGTGACCACACCCAGCATTCGACGAGCCTGCTCGTAGTGCGGCGTCAGCTCCGCCTCCCAGTCGGTGATGTCGTTCCACTGCGGATCGGTGAAGAACGGCGTCGGCGGCTTGTAGAGGGTGTTGGCGTAGTTGAGCGATCCGCCGCCGACACCCGCTCCCGCCAGGATCATCACGTCCTTGAGCGCGTGAATGCGCTGGATGCCGTACAGACCGAGTTTGGGGGCCCACAGCCATTTGTGCAGGCGCCAACTCGTCTTGGCGAACTCGTGGTCTTCGAACCGGCGTCCGGCTTCGATCACCCCGACGCGGTACCCCTTCTCGACGAGACGCAGCGCGCTGACGCTGCCGCCGAACCCGGACCCGATGATCAGAACGTCGAAATCGCGTTCGTCACTCCTGCTACTGCGCTGGTCGACCGCGTCGAAACCATGGTGGGCTGCCATAGCCGATCATTCTAACGGCGGTTGTCACATGCCGTGACGGCGGTCTCACCCACCCGAGGA
>NZ_BAFB01000110.1 GCF_000248075.1 Gordonia otitidis NBRC 100426
ACCGGATCGCGGCCACGTACCCACCTGGACCTGCTCCCAGGACAACTGTTTCAAAGTGATCAGCCACGACTGCCAGCCTACGACGCTGGTGATCGTGCGCGCAGAACGTCCCCCGTACTGGTCGGTAATCGCCCTACATCCATGGTTCTCCGCGAATCCTGCGCGAAGCCGTCACACACGGTGTTTGAATCGCCGTGTGATTGCGTCTCGATCAACGGGACCACCCGCTGGTGGTCAGGCTCCCCGGCCTGAACCATGACAGCTGAAGCAGTTGGATTCCCACACCCCAAGGATCAGACGTGACCTCATCGTCGAGCACAGACCCCTTCGCGCCGGCGCAACTCGGACCGCTCACCCTGCGCAACCGGCTCATCAAGTGCGCGACGTTCGAAGGCGCGACTCCCGACGCGCTGGTCACCGACGAACTCGTCGAGTTCCATCGGGAGGTCGCTGCGGGCGGCGTCGCGATGAGCACCGTCGCGTACTGCGCGGTCAGTCCCGAGGGTCGCACCGACCGACACCAGATCTGGATGCGTCCCGACGCCGCTGCGGGGCTTCGTCGACTCACCGACGCCATCCACGCCGAAGGCGCGCTCGCCGCAGCACAACTCGGCCACGCGGGACCGGTGGCGAACTCGGTGTCGAACGGCGCGAAAGCCCTCGGGCCGTCGCGTATCCCAGCCCCCATGGGAATGTCGGTCACCCGAAGGATCTCGGTGGACGACATCGCCGAACTGCGCGCGACGTTTCGCCGGGCGGCCAGGATAGCCGTGGACTCGGGATTCGACGGACTGGAAATCCATTGTGGCCACAACTATCTGATCAGCTGCTTTCTCTCGCCGCTGCTGAATCATCGCCGCGACGGCTACGGCGGTTCGCTGGTCAATCGGGCGCGTCTAGCGCGCGAAATCGTCGAGTCGGTGCGTGAGGAGGTCGGCGACTCGGCTGCCGTGTGGGTCAAGTTGAACATGTACGACGGCGTCGGCGGCATCGGGCGCATGCGCGGATTCGACGTCGACGAGGCGTGCGAGGTCGCCCGGCTCCTGGAAGCCGACGGCCACCTCGACGCCATCGAGCCGACAGCGGGCAGTTCACTACTGAACCCGATGTACCTCTTCCACGGCGACGCCCCCCGGGAGGCCTTCGCCGACGCTTTCCACGGCGCGATGCGCTGGGGCCTCAAGGCCGCGGGCCCGTTCTTCCTGAAGCACTACGACTACCACCCCGGTTATCTGATGCCGCTGGCCCGCCGACTTCGCGAGAGCGTCGATCTGCCGATCATCCTGCTCGGCGGCATCACCGACCGCACGACGATGGATGCGGCGCTGGGCGAGGGCTTCGATTTCCTCGCGATGGGTCGCGCGCTGCTGCGCGAGCCCGACCTGCCCCTGCGCATCGCCGACGATCCGACTGTCAGCTCGCAGTGCACACACTGCAATCTGTGCATGCCGACGATCTACTCGCGCACGCGATGCCCGCTGCGTGAGTCGGCAGAAGCGCGGCCATAGCTCACCGGCCAAGGTGGTCGGCGAGATAGCGCCCTGTCACCGACTCATCGTTCCGCGCCACCTGCTCCGGTGTGCCGGTGGCGACGATCCGACCACCCTGCTCACCCCCGCCCGGCCCCATGTCGATCACGTAGTCGGCGTTGGCGATCACATCGAGGTCGTGCTCGATGACGATGACCGTTGCTCCCCGCTCGGTCAGTCTGGTCAGTACAGCGAGAAGTGTGCGTACGTCGAGTGGATGCAGTCCGACGCTCGGTTCGTCGAGGACGAAAACCGTGTCGGACTGGTCGCGGTGCAATTGGTTGACCAGTTTCAAACGTTGGGCCTCGCCGCCGGACAGCGCGGGTGTCGACTCGCCGAGGGTCAGATATCCCAATCCCAGCTCGTCAAGAGCCTTGAGGCGCTTGGTTACTCGTGGCAGACCCGATACCTCGTCGACGGCGTCGCGGATCGTGTGTCCGAGGAGTTCCGGCAGTGAGATCCCGTCGCGGGTGTACTCGCGTGCCCGTGGCGCGAATCTGCTGCCCTTGCAGTCGGGGCACACGATATCGATGTCGGGGAGGAACTGGACGTCGAGTGAGACCTCGCCTGTTCCTTCACATCTCGGACACGACAACGAACCGGTGTTGTAGGAGAAATCCGAGGCCGTGAGTCCTGCTGCGCGTGCGGTGTCGGTATCGGCGTAGGCGCGACGCAGATCGTCCATCACTCCCGAATAGGTGGCGACAGTGGACCGTACGTTGACACCGATGGGCGTGGCGTCGACCACCTGTGCATGAAATCGCTTGCCCGCGGGATGGTCGGGAACGTCGAGAGCGAGGACGTGCGCCGGCATCCTTCCCGGAGGCTCGGTGGACGACGCGACGAGCGCCGGGACCAAGGATTCGAGGATCAACGTGGTCTTTCCCGACCCCGACACACCGGTGACCGCGACGAGGCGTCCGCGCGGGAGGTCGACCGTCAACGGTGCCACGGTGTGGATCGCGGAGGTCTCGAGATGGAACGTACCGAGTGCGAACACCTCGTCGGTCGCACACTGCTCGTGCACCACCACATCTGCTGCGCCAGTGAGGAATCCGGCCAGTCGCGAGTCCGGATCGTCCTCGACGTGCGGAACAGTGCCCTGCGCGATGACCCTGCCACCGTCACTTCCCGATCCGGGCCCGATCTCGACGAGCCATTGCGCCCGGCGCAGGATCTGTACGTCGTGGTCGACGAACACCACCGAGTTCCCATCGGCGAGAAGGTCGTTCATCACCCCGACCAATCCTTCGATATTCGCCGGATGCAGCCCGATCGACGGTTCGTCGAGTACGTAGAGCACGCCGGTTGTCCGGTTGCGCACGGCGCGCGCGAGTTGCACCCGCTGACGCTCCCCCGTCGAGAGGGTCGCCCCGGCGCGGTCGAGGGTGAGGTATCCCAATCCCAACTCGACCAACCGCCTGGCCATCCCGAACAGCGTGTCGACGAGGCCCGTGGCCATCTGCTGCATCTCGGGCGGGAGCGTCGTCGACACACTCGGCGCCCAGGCGAGGACGTCGTCGAGCGAGAGCGCGGTGATGTCGGCGAGGTTGCTCTCACCGATTCTCGGTGCGCGGGCCGCCTCACTGAGCCGAGTACCTTCGCAGGTCGGGCAGGTTCCGACGGTCAGAAACCGGCTGACCCGCGCGAGTCGCTTCTCGTTGTCGGCGCGTTTGAGTTCTTCGGTGACGGTGAGTCTCGCATTGCGGAAGGTGAAGTCGAGATCGTGCAGCCCCTTTTTCGACGTGACCGTGATGTGTTTCTTCTCCGCGGGACCGTCGAGCACGACCTGTCGCTCGTCGTCGGTGAGGTCGCGCCACGGGACGTCGGTGCGGACACCGAACTCGCGCGCGATGGCCGGCTGCACGTTGAAGCCGAACATGTTCCACGGCGCCACCGCTCCCTCGTCGAGAGTCTTCTCGGTATCGGGAACGAGCGCGGCGTCGTCGACGGTGCGAACCACCCCTGTGCCACTGCAGGTCGGGCATGCGCCGCGTGAGTTGAAGGCGAGGTCCTCGGCACCGGGCGCGTGGACCTGTGCGCCGCACACCGGGCACGAGAAGGGGCGTTCGGCGGCGACGTCGATCGTCGGTGGGACGTAGTGGCCGTTGGGGCAGCGATGCGACGCAAGCCGCGAGAACATCAGCCGCAACACGTTGAGCAGCTCGGTCGATGTGCCGAACGTCGAGCGCACGCCGGGCGGCGCTGGTCGCTGACGCAGGGCGAGCGCGGCCGGGACGTGCTCCACGGAGTCGACGTTCGCGCGAGCGGCCTGCGCCATGCGCCTGCGCGTGTAAGTCGACAACGCTTCGATGTAGCGGCGCGAGCCCTCCGCGTAGAGCACGCCGAGAGCCAGCGACGACTTGCCCGACCCCGACACACCGGCGATGCCCACGAGCGCACGCAGCGGGATGTCGACGTCGAGGTCGCGCAGGTTGTTGACCCGTGCGCCGCGCACCGAGATCTGATCCGGCTCGGCGTTGCGGGGCACGATGTCGGCGGGCACGGCACGGTCGGCGGTACGGCTCACCTGTTCGAGGGTATCGACGCGACGTCGGTCCGTTGCGTCGGAGACCGGCGGCACTCCGCTAGGTTGGCGAATGGGTCCGTGTGACCAGCAGACCCACTCATCGCCGACGGGAGGTTGCGCACGATGACATCCGATGCCACCACAGGTACCGACGATCCCTATCTCTGGCTCGAAGAAGTCACCGCCGACCGCTCCCTCGACTGGGTTCGCGAACACAACGCACCCACCGTCGAACGGCTGACGACGTCGAAGCGATTCGCCGAGATCGAGGAACAAACCCTCGAAGCCCTCGACACCGACGATCGAATTCCCTACGTCCGACGCCGCGGCGAGTTCCTGTACAACTTCTGGCGCGACGCCGCCAACCCGCGTGGCCTGTGGCGGCGCACGACGCTCGAGTCCTATGTCACCGACGCCCCGGAGTGGGACGTGTTGATCGACGTCGACCAGTTGGCGAAGGACGAGGACGAGAACTGGGTCTGGAAGGGCGCCACGGCGTTGCGGCCCGACTATCGCCGCGTACTGATCTCGCTGTCCCGAGGCGGCGCCGATGCCGCGGTGGTCCGCGAATTCGACCTCACCACACGTTCCTGGGTCACCGACGGCTTCACGCTGCCCGAGAACAAGTCCTCGGTGAGTTGGATCGACGAGGACAACGTCTACGTCGGCACCGACTTCGGCATAGCCCCCGACGGCCATAGTTCGCTGACCGACTCCGGGTATCCACGCATCGCCAAGCGTTGGAGGCGCGGCACGCCGCTGGACGAGGCCGTCACCGTTTTCGTCGGCGAACCGTCGGACATCTCGATCCGGGCCGTCTACGACGATACTCCCGGCTTCGAACGTCACTTCATCTCCCGTTCAACGGATTTCTTCAATTCCCTGCTGTACGAGAACCGTGCAGGCGACCTCGTGCTCGTGGATGTCCCGACCGATGCCTATGCGGGCGTGCGACACGACTGGTTGCTGGTCATGACGCGTTCACAGTGGTCGCCGACGGGGCCCGAGGGCCCGACGTACGATCCGGGCACGCTGCTCGTGTTCGACTATCCGAGCTACCTCGACGGCAACCGCGACGCCGTCGTGTTGTTCGAACCCGACGCCCACACGAGCCTCGTCGATTTCGCATTCACCGAGCACTACCTGATCATCACGACGCTGCACGACGTACACACCTCGATCGCCGTGCTGACCGCTGGAGACTGGACTCCCGTCGAGGTGAACGGATTACCCGACATGGCAACGATTTCCGTCCTCGACACCGATCCTGATCACAGCGACGAGGTGTTCTGGTCGGCCACCTCGTTCACCGAACCGCCGAGTCTGTTGCATGGCACCATCGGTGCCGGTGACGCCACCGTGATCAAACGCAGTCCCGAGTTCTTCGACGCGTCGTCGGTGACCACCGAGCAGTATTTCGCAACGTCCGACGACGGCACCCTCATCCCCTACTTCGTTGTCCGGCGTACGGACGTCACGCACGGACCGGCCCTGCTCTATGGATACGGCGGATTCGAGAATGCGCTCACACCGGGCTATCTCACCGTCGCGGGACGCGCATGGATCGAACGCGGCGGCATCTACGTCATCGCCAACATCCGCGGCGGCGGCGAGTACGGCCCGGCATGGCACACGGTGGCACAGAAGTCGGGACGCCACCTGGTCTACGAGGATTTCTCAAGCGTCGCAAGGGATCTGGTCACCAGACGCTTCACCACGCCAGCGCAGTTGGGTGCACAAGGCGGTTCGAACGGCGGTCTGCTGATGGGTGTCATGCTCACCCGGTATCCGGAGTTGTTCGGGGCGCTGGTCTGTCAGGTGCCACTCATCGACATGTACCGCTACCACCTCCTGCTCGCGGGAGCGTCGTGGGTCGCCGAGTACGGCAACCCCGAGGATCCGGCGGAGTGGGCGTTCATGGAGCCGTTCTCGCCTTACCAGAACATCCGGCGCGACGTGAAGTACCCACCGATCCTGGTGACGACGTCGACCCGTGATGATCGTGTGCATCCCGGCCATGCGCGCAAACTCGTTGCGCGACTGGAGGAAAACGGCCACACCGTCGACTACTACGAGAACATCGAGGGTGGGCACGGCGGCGCGGCCGACAACAAGCAGGCGGCGTTCAAGTCTGCGCTTGCCTACGAGTTCTTGTGGGAGACATTGGCTGACGACGTCGCCGAGTGATCGGATACCAGGCGAGTCCGACCAAAGCCGCGCTGAGATGCCCGATGTTGGTGAACGTGAGCTCGGTGATGACGGGCACGACGTAGTAGACGGTCACGCCCGCGAGGTAGAACCAGCGCCAGGGGCGGGCGATCCGGTACGTGAGCACCGCGGCGATCCCGGCGAAGAAGTAGCTCACCCCGACGTCCTGTACGTGGATCATGTCGAGGCTGCGCACCCCCTCGTGGATCGCGAGCGCTAACACGCCCTGGCTCACGTAGGTCGCGACCACGTGAGCAGACAAGCCAACGACCAGCCATCGCAGCGA
>NZ_BAFB01000109.1 GCF_000248075.1 Gordonia otitidis NBRC 100426
GTCGATCCGGGCTGCAGCAGACCGTCGGCCTCTGCCTGTTCGATCATCCGCAGCGCGGGCCGGTCCTTGATCGATCCGGTCGGGTTGCGGTCTTCGAGCTTCGCCCACAGCCGTACGTGTGGACCGCCGTCTGGCGCGTCCGAGTCGTCCCACCGCGGCGACAGTCGCTGCAGTCCGATGAGCGGTGTGTGCCCGACGGACGCGATCAGCGAGGTGTAGCGCGCCACAGAGTCGACTACTGTCGTCCGCCGGCGACGGCCGGCAGAATCGTGACTTCGTCACCGTCGTCGATCGAGGTCTGGAGTCCGCCGGAGAAGCGCACATCCTCGTCGTTGACGTAGATGTTGACGAAACGGTGCAACTTGCCCGCACCCGCACCGTCGGCGGCTACGAGTCGATCCTTGAGACCGGGGTTGGCGGTCTCGAGGTCGTCGATGAGCTCGGACAGCGTCGAGCCGGAACCTTCGACGCGCTTCTCCCCGCCGGTGTGGGTACGCAAGATGGTCGGGATGGACACGGTGACCGTCATGGTTCAGCTCCTGATCTCGATGGGTTCTTCGGCGACCTCACCGTCGATGATGCGGTAACTCCGGATTTCGGTGTCGTCCTCGTCGCGGGTGGACACGAGCACATAGTGGGCCTGCGGCTCGCTGGCGTACGAGACATCGGTGCGACTCGGATACGCTTCCGTCGCGGTGTGCGAGTGGTAGATGACGATCGGTTCCTCGTCGTTGCGGTCCATCTCACGCCACACCTTGAGCTGCTCTGTCGAGTCGAAGCGGTAGAAGGTCGGCGACCGTTCGGCGTTGACCATCGGAACGAATCGGTCCGGATGGTCGGAACCCTCCGCACCCGCGATCACCCCGCACGCCTCGTCGGGATGATCGGCGCGCGCATGCGCGACCATCGCGTCGACCAACTCCTGGCTGATCTGCAGCACTCGTACTCGTTCTCCTCGTCGCGGCCCCGCGGACATTCACTCCCCGCCGCGCAACCCAGCTGATGGACTAGCGTCGTTGCGCACAACGCGGACGCCCGAGTGCGTATTCCGGCCGCTGTTCACCGTCGGCCGCTAGGAGATGCCCTCGATCGCGATCGCCGACGGCGCGAGATCGGCGTAGGCCGGTACGCCGGCGACCGAATCCGCGGCCAGAACGGCGTTGACGATCGCACGTTGGGTCACCGTGACCGCGACTCGACAGATCTCGGCGAGCACCGCGATGTCCGGATTCATCCCCGGCGGGACCAGCGGCGAGGGATCCACTTCACGCGCACCCGTGGCCACGGCGAAGACGGTGTCGCCGTCGAGCGGTGAATGCACAGGGTGAATCGCACGCGCGAGTCCGTCATGCGCCGACATCGCGATGCGACGCACCGACGCCGCCGACAGCGCCGCGTCGGTGGCGACGACACCGATCGTGGTGTTGAGCACGGTCTGCTTGGATGCCACCTGCGCAAGCCGCGCGACGTCGGATGGGTCGGGCGGGGTGAGTCCGTGATAGGCGAGATCGGAATCGGTTGCGCCCCAAGGGAGCCCGGTCGCGGGATCGACGACCGAACCAACCGGGTTGGCCACGATCAGCGCGCCGACGGTGATCCCGGCCGCCGCACCCGAATCGATCAGCACGGCCGCCGTACCGACCCCACCCTTGAGGCCTCCGGCGCGCGCCCCCGCCCCAGCACCGACACTTCCCTGCTCGACCTCGACGCCCGCTGCATCGAGCGCCGCTCGCCCGAAGGTCGCATCCGGTCGGTGCTGCCACGCGCCCATCGGCAGGTCGAAGATGACGGCCGACGGCACGATCGGCACGACGCCGCCCTGGGCGTTCATCGGCAGACCGCGCCCGGATTCCTCCAGCCCGGCCATCACCCCGTCCGCAGCGGCGAGACCGTAGGCGCTGCCGCCGGTGAGGACGATGGCGTGCACGGTGGTGACGGAGTTCGACGGGTCGAGAAGATCGGTCTCGCGAGTGCCGGGGCCGCCACCGCGTACGTCGACGGCAGCGGTCGGGCTCCTGCCGCGCCCTCCGGTCGGCCGACCGTGAGGACGGTCGTCCCGGTCGCCCACCCTTCACCCGGCGCGATCGTCGGGGCCGCCGAGGCCCAACGTCGCGTCTGCATCGACGACGTGGTGATGCCCGACCGCGATGCCTGCCACGTCGGTGATGCGGTCGCCGGGCACAGCCCAACCGGTCATCAGATCATCGCCTCGACGAGCAGCTCCTGGATCACGGTCAGCCAGTGGTAGACGTCGAGGTGCGCGGCATGCGGGTGGTCGGCTGGAAGCTGGTCGGGGGTGTCCTCGGAGATTCCGAGCATCGCACCCAGTGCGAGCCGGACGTCGTTGAGCGCGGTCAACCAACTCATCGCCTCCTCCTCGGTGAGCGAGACGTCGCCGCCGCCGTCGGGCAGCGTCGCGAGCATCGTCGTCGAGGCGGCGAGTTTGGCGTCGATGATCTTCGGTTCGTTGACGCTGCGCAACGCCGAGTTGAGTCGCCCGTTGACGGCGTCAGCGGTGAGTTCCGCATCCTGATCGGGCCGGTGGAAATCGGGTAG
This sequence comes from Gordonia otitidis NBRC 100426, assembly GCF_000248075.1. GTDB lineage: Bacteria > Actinomycetota > Actinomycetes > Mycobacteriales > Mycobacteriaceae > Gordonia > Gordonia otitidis. Next base: position 2,557 of record NZ_BAFB01000109.1, read on the forward strand.
CAGGCGACCGAGCGTCGCGTCGGTCGGAGCGCTCGAGTGGCCGGTGCGGATGCCGGTCAGCTCGGCGAGCTCGTCACGGGGAGCGCTCGCCTCGCGTTCGGTCAACAGTTCCGACATCGACGCAACCATCGAGGCCAGGAGCTCGGACTCGTGAGCTTCCAACGACGTGGTGTACCGGACCGAACGTCCTCGACCCCTGCGTTTCCAGACGCGCACTCGTCAATCCCGCCCGCTGTTCAGCTGTCGTGCTGCATCGTCGCCCACAGACCGGCGGCATGCAGTTTGGTCACGTCGGATTCCATCTTGTCGCGATCGCCGGCCGACACCACGGCTTTGCCCTCGGTGTGTACCTGCATCATCAGCTGATTCGCCTTGGCTTCCGAATAGCCGAAGACCTTCTGGAAAACGAAGGTCACATAGCGCATCAGATTGACGGGATCGTCCCAGACGATGGTGACCCACAGTCGGTCGAGTGCCGTGGCGGCGTCGGCAACGGCCGGGTCTGCCACGGCCGTGCCGCTGCTACCACCGCCGTCTCCGGGAGTAGCCTCATGCGCACGAATATCGTCAGGCGCCATACAACCTAGGGTAAGGGATCGTGACCATCCGCAACACCGCCCTGCTCACCGACCAGTACGAGCTCACCATGGTGTCCGCTGCGCTGCGGCACCCCGTCGCGCACCGACAGTGCGTCTTCGAGGTGTTCGCGCGCAGGCTTCCCGACGGGCGCCGCTACGGGGTCGTCGCCGGAACCTCGCGCATCCTCGACGAGCTAGCCGACTTCCGGTTCGGCGACGACGAGATCGCGGTCGTCGAGCGCTTTCTCGACGCCGAGACCGTCGAGTGGCTACGCGGGTACGAGTTCACCGGGGACATCGACGGCTACCGCGAGGGAGAGCTCTACTTCCCCAACTCTCCGATCCTCACGGTGCGCGGCACCTTCGCCGAGGCGGTCGTGCTCGAAACACTGATCCTGTCGATCCTCAACCACGACAGCGCGATCGCCTCGGCTGCCGCCCGCATGGTCAGCGCCGCGAGTAGGCGCCCCATCATCGAGATGGGATCGCGACGCACGCACGAGTGGGCTGCGGTGGCCAGTGCACGTGCCGCGTACCTGGCCGGTGTCGCCGCCACGTCGAACCTCGAGGCCGCGCGGACCTACGGCGTGCCGAGCGCGGGCACCGCAGCGCACTCGTTCACGCTGGCATTCACCGAGCCCGACGGCGCGAATGAGAAAGCCGCGTTCGCAGCGCAGATCGAGACGCTCGGTGTCGGCACCACGCTGCTTGTCGACACGTTCGACATCACCCAGGGGGTACGCAACGCCGTGGAGGTCGCCGGCCCCGAGCTCGGTGCCGTGCGTATCGATTCCGGTGATCTGGGAGTACTGGCGCGCCAGGTTCGTGAGCAACTCGACGAGTTGGGTGCACCGAACACGAAGATCGTCGTCTCCGGCGACCTCGACGAGTACGCCATCGCGTCGTTGCGCGCAGAGCCCGTCGACACCTACGGCGTCGGCACCTCGCTGGTCACCGGCAGCGGCGCCCCGACCGCCGGCATGGTCTACAAACTCGTCGAGGTCGACGGCATCCCGGTGGCCAAACGCGCCAGTCACAAGGAATCCAAGGGCGGGGCGAAGAACGCCGTGCGGGTCGCCCGTCCCACCGGCACCATCGTCGAGGAGATCCTCTACCGGGACGGCACGCCGAGACCGGAGGTGCCCGGCCACGTCGTCCGACCGCTGCAGATCCCGCTGGTTCGGGGTGGGCGTCGCGTCGACGACCTGCCGACACTCAACGACGCACGCGCGTTTCTCGCCGACGGTCTCGTCAGCCTGCCGTGGGAGGGACTCGGTCTGTCGCACGGCGACCCGGCCATCCCGACACGGTTCCATCTCGGCTGAGAGAGCAGGTCGGTAAGCGCGACAGCAGGGAACCGATCCCCGCCCGCCCACGTCCAACCCACGAGCCGACCAAGTGAACCCAGACGACCAGTGAACCCAGACGACCACTACCCGAGGAGTCCGGAATGTCCAGCCCACACTTCGACGCCGACGACACGCCCGCCCAGGCGCTGATCGTCGTCGACGTCCAGAACGACTTCTGCGAGGGTGGCGCGCTCGGCGTGAACGGCGGCATCGCGGTGGCGCGTTCGCTGGCGTCGCTGACCGGCGACTACGACATCGTCGTCGCGACCCGCGACTACCACATCGATCCCGGGGCGCACTTCTCCGAGGATCCCGACTTCGTCGACAGCTGGCCGCCGCACTGCAGGGTGGGCACCGATGGTGTCGCCTTCTCCCCCGAGTTCGACACCTCCGACGTCGAAGAGGTGTTCTCCAAGGGCGAGTACAGCGCCGCATACTCAGGCTTCGAGGGTGCCTCCCCCGACGGGACCACGCTCGCCAACTGGCTGCACGCGCGCAATGTGCAGACGGTAGACGTCGTGGGCATCGCCACGGACCACTGCGTCCGCGCGACCGCCGTCGACGCAGTCAAGGCGGGCTTCGACACACGTGTCCTGTTGAACTTCACCGCCGCGGTCTCCGAAGACACCGCCGACGCCGCGCTCACCACGATGAGCAAGGCGGGCGTCACACTGGTCGGCGACCTGGTCCACGGCGGGCAGGCCGCGTCCTAGTGCCGGAGGCATCTGCGGTGACCCGCCTCCCCGAGGTGACCGAGCTTCTCGACACTGCCGTCACGGCCCTTGCGGGTAAACGCCGTGACGGCCAGGTCCGGATGGCCACGGCGGTGGCCAACGCGATCGAGACCGGCGAGCACCTCGCGGTCCAGGCGGGCACGGGCACAGGCAAATCGCTGGCCTACCTCGTGCCAGCCATCCGACACGCCGTCGACTCCGGAGACACCGTCGTCGTGTCCACAGCGACGATTGCGTTGCAGCGGCAGCTGGTGGAGCGCGATCTGCCCCGACTCGCCGGTGCACTGAAGAGCGCGCTCGGGCGCGAACCGACCTTCGCCATCCTGAAGGGACGCGGAAACTACCTCTGCCTCAACAAGATCCATGCGGGGACCGTCGAAGAACCCGACACCGAACTGTTCGACGCCTTCGAACTGTCTCGGACAGGACGCGAGGTCACCCGGCTACGCGAGTGGGTCTCCGACACCGAGACCGGCGACCGCGACGATTTGACCCCCGGCGTCGCCGACCGATCCTGGCGCCAGGTCAGCGTCACCTCCCGTGAATGCCTCGGGGCGTCGAACTGCTCATATGCGGAGGACTGCTTCGCCGAACGTGCCCGGCGCACATCCGGGCAGGTCGACGTGGTGGTCACCAACCACGCCATGCTCGCGATCGACGCGATGAGTCCCGCGAACGTGTTGCCCGACCATCACGTCGTGATCGTCGACGAGGCCCACGACCTCGTCGACCGCATCACGTCGGTGTCGACATCAGACCTCTCGGCCGCATCCATCACCGTCGCAGCCCGCCGCTGCGGCAAGCTCATCGACGAGGAGACGATCGACGCGTTGATCGGCGCCGGCGAACAACTCGGCGACATGCTCGACGACGCCCCCAGACGCGAGTGGACCGCGTTGCCCGCAGATGCGTCGCTGGTACTCGCGACGCTGCGCGATCGGCTGTGGCTGGCGCGGTCGGCCATCGGCCCGGCGCGCGGCGCAGGCGGCGCCGACGACGGGTTGGGCGCGACGCGGTCGGCGGCACTGACGTCGCTGGAAGAGCTCCACGACACCGCGGTTCGCGTACTCGGCGCCTTCGACGAACCCGACCCGGCGAAACGACGCGACGTGGTGTGGGTCGCCGACGAACGCGCCGGTCGATCTGAAGCGTCGACGCGCACGGTCCTGCACGTCGCGCCCCTGTCGGTCGGCGGTCTGCTGCGCGCCACGCTGTTCTCCGAATCCACGGTGATCCTCACGTCGGCGACGCTCACCATCGGCGGCTCCTTCGACGCACTCGCCGCCACGTGGGGCCTCCCCGCGGCGGGACGCGGCACCGATACCCCCGCCGCCGACGACATCGCACTCGGCGATGCCCGCAACGACGCGCCCGCCCGCGACGCCACCGCGTCCGGTCGTGCGGCGCCGTCCGACGGCTCCCCGATGCGGTGGACGGGTCTCGACGCGGGCTCACCGTTCGACTACCCCCGCTCGGCAATCCTCTACGTCGCCCGCCATCTCCCCCGCCCGGGACGCGATTCCATCGCGCCGGCGACTCTCGACGAACTCGCGGCACTGACCGAGGCCGCAGGTGGCCGCACACTCGGTCTGTTCTCCTCGATGCGCGCTGCCAGAGAGGCCAGTGAGGCGCTCCGCGAGCGCAGTGACCTACCGATCCTGTGTCAGGGTGACGATACGACGGCAGCATTGGTCACGCGCTTCGCAGAGGACCCCGCGACCTGTCTGTTCGGCACCCTGTCGCTCTGGCAGGGTGTCGACGTCCCCGGCCCCTCGTTGTCGTTGGTGATCATCGACCGAATCCCGTTCCCGCGGCCCGACGACCCGCTGCTCGGCGCACGCCAACGCGCGGTGACGGCCCGCGGCGGAAACGGTTTCCTGTCCGTGGCCGCCAATCACGCTGCGCTACTACTCGCGCAGGGAGCGGGACGGCTGTTGCGATCGGTCGACGACCGCGGGGTGGTCGCCGTGCTCGACTCGCGCCTGGCCACGGCCGGTTACGGCGGTTACCTGCTCGCCTCCATGCCGCCGTTCTGGCGCACCACCGACCCCGACGTCGTCCGCGCGGCACTCGGCAGACTCGCCGCCGTACCGCTACGGTGAAACTGACGCCGCGGATCGCACTTGCCGACGCGTCGACATCACTACAGTGAGATCAACAGTGTGGGATCGATGATGACTCCCGGCCGTGCGCGTGGCCGCTGACGAGAGGGGGCCGAAGTGATCGGCCGGATGGGCATCGACGACATCCAACCATTGATCTCCGCGGGACAGTACCCTGCGAAATGCGTTGTCGGAGAGATGATTCCGATAAGTGCAACAGCGTGGCGCGAAGGTCACGACGCTCTCGGGGTCACCCTGCACGTCGAAACCCCTTACCGCACCTCGTTCGACGTTCGGATGTCGGCCTCGAGCGAACCCGACATCTACAACGCTGCCATCGTCCCCGACGCCGTCGGCTATTGGACGTTCCGCATCGAGGCATGGAGTGATCTGTACGCGACCTGGCGGTCGGCCGTCGAAAAGAAGATCGACGCCGGACAGGGCGCAGAAGACCTCGCCAACGATCTCGAGATCGGGGCGCGGGTCCTCACCGAGGCCGCGGAGTCCGTCGATGGCGACGACCGCCAACTGTTACTCGACGCCGTCGACTCCCTCCGCTCGCGCCGCAGGCGCATCGAGAATCGTGTCGGCATGGCGCTGTCGGACGAGGTCGCCGAACTACTCGACGCACATCCGGTCCGTGAGCTCGTGACCAAGAGCCGCAACCTGCGGATCTGGACCGATCGCCGTCGGGCACTCTACGGGTCGTGGTACGAGATGTTCCCGCGGTCGACCGGCGGTTGGGACAACGACGGACGGCCGGTGCACGGCACGTTCCTCACCGCGGCTGCCGACCTCTCGCGCATCGCCGACATGGGATTCGATGTGGTCTATCTTCCGCCGATCCATCCGATCGGCGAGGTGAACCGCAAGGGCCCGAACAACACGCTGGTCGCAGCGCCCGACGACGTCGGGTCGCCGTGGGCGATCGGATCGAGCGACGGTGGACACGACGCCATCCATCCCCGCCTCGGTTCGCAGGAGGATTTCGAGTATTTCCTCTCCCGCGCAGCAGAACTCGGTATGGAGGTGGCCCTCGACCTCGCGCTTCAGACCGCCCCGGACCATCCATGGGCGACCGAGCACCCCGACTGGTTCACCACGCTGCCCGACGGCACGATCGCCTACGCGGAGAATCCGCCCAAGAAGTACCAGGACATCTACCCGCTGAACTTCGACAACGACCGCAACGGCATCTACCGTGCGGTGCTGGAGATCGTGCTGGCATGGAACAAGCTGGGCGTCAAGATCTTTCGCGTCGACAACCCGCACACCAAGCCGCCGAACTTCTGGGAGTGGCTGATCACCGAGGTCAAGAAGCGCGACCCCGACGTCCTCTTCCTCGCCGAAGCGTTCACCCGACCGGCACGGCTCTACGGCCTTGCGCGCCTTGGCTTCACGCAGTCCTACACCTACTTCACGTGGAAGACGGCGAAGTGGGAACTCGAGGAGTTCGGTCGGGAGATCGCCGCACATGCCGACGAGTCACGGCCCAACCTCTTCGTCAACACGCCCGACATTCTGCACGAGAGCCTGCAGCACGGCGGTCCGGGGATGTTCGCACTGCGGGCCGCGCTGGCGGCGACGCTGTCGCCGACCTGGGGCGTCTACAGCGGGTACGAGCTCTACGAACATGTGCCCGTACGCGAGGGCAGCGAGGAGTACCTCGACTCCGAGAAGTACGAGCTACGTCCTCGTGACTACAAGGGGGCAGCGAGCCGCGGAGAGTCGCTCGAGCCGTGGATCACCTCGCTCAATGCGATACGTCGACGCCACCCCGCGTTGCAACAGTTGCGCGACATCACCTTCCACCACCTCGACAATCCCGCGCTGATCGCCTATTCGAAGCTCGATCCGGTGTCGGGCGACCGTGTCGTCGTGGTGATCAACATCAACCCGTTCGGCGCAGAGGAGTCGACACTGTGGTTGGACATGCCGGCGCTCGGATTCGACTGGCAGGAGCGCTTCGTCGGCACAGACGAGGTCTCCGGTGAGGAGTTCGGCTGGGGCCAGGCGAATTACGTCCGACTCGAACCGTGGCGTGCGGTCGCACACATCGTCGCGCTCCCCCCGCTGAACCCCGACGCCGCCCGCCGACTCTCCTACCGAATCCAGTGAGTTCATCGTGACCAGCAGAGAACCCGATCCCTTCGCGTCCGACCACGACCTCCGGCGTCTGATGTCGACGACGCATCCCGACCCGCACGCATTCCTCGGCGCGCACGACGCTCCCGGCGGATACACCATCCTGCGGACGTTGCGCCCCGATGCCATCTCCGTCTCGGCCGTCATCGGCGGCGTCGACTACCCGATGCATCATCAGACAGACGACCTGTTCGTCGTGACGGTGCCGATCAAGAATCTGATCGACTACCGCTATCGCGTCGCTTACCCCGACGGCAACGGGGACACAACGGAATTCGTCGTCGCCGACGGGTATCGCTTCCTGCCGAGCATCGGCGAACTCGATCTACACCTGTTCTCCGAGGGACGACACGAGGAATTGTGGAAGGTCCTCGGTGCACACATCGTCACCTACACCACGCCCGACGGCGAGGTGCCCGGTACGACGTTCTCGGTGTGGGCCCCCAACGCGCACGGCGTCGTCGTGATCGGTGATTTCGACGGGTGGAGCGGGCGGTCGGCGCCCATGCGGTCGATGGGCCCGTCCGGGGTGTGGGAGTTGTTCATCCCCGACGTCGGGGAGGGCACGCTCTACAAGTTCCGTGTCCACGGCGCGGACGGTGTCATCCACGACAAGGCCGACCCGATGGCCAGACGCACGGAGGTGCCGCCCGCCACCGCGTCGGTGGTGACCCGATCCGACTTCACCTGGTCCGACGGGCAGTGGATAGAGCGTCGCAGCGCGAGCGAGCCGACCCGCGAACCGATGAGCATCTACGAGGTGCATCTGGGTTCGTGGCGTACCGGCCTCGACTATCGCGAACTGGCCGAACAACTCGGCGACTACGTGATCGACAAGGGGTTCACCCACGTCGAGTTCCTACCGGTCGCCGAGCATCCGTTCGGCGGCTCGTGGGGCTATCAGGTGACGTCGTATTACGCGCCGACGGCGCGCTTCGGCCATCCCGACGACTTTCGCTACCTGGTCGATCATCTGCACTCGCTGGGGATTGCCGTTCTCGTCGATTGGGTTCCAGCGCACTTCCCCAAGGACGAGTGGGCTCTCGCGCGCTTCGACGGCACCCCGCTCTACGAGAACGCCGACCCGATGCGTGGCGAGCAACTCGACTGGGGTACATACGTTTTCGATTTCGGCCGCCGTGAGGTACGCAACTTCCTCGTCGCCAACGCGATCTATTGGATCGACGAGTTCCACATCGACGGGCTACGTGTCGACGCCGTCGCGTCGATGCTCTATCTCGACTACTCACGACCTGCGGGCGGCTGGCGTCCGAACATCTACGGTGGCCGCGAGAATCTCGAGGCGGTGCAGTTCCTGCAGGAGACCAACGCGACGGTCCACAAGCTCTTCCCGGGCGCGGTCACCGTCGCCGAGGAGTCGACGGCATGGCCCGGCGTGACCCGGATGACGGATCTGGGTGGACTGGGGTTCACCTTCAAATGGAACATGGGCTGGATGCACGACACCCTCGGCTATCTGGGGCGCGATCAGATCCACCGGAGCTTCCACCACCATGAGATCACGTTCTCCCTGATGTACGCGTGGAGCGAGAACTTCGTCCTACCGCTCTCCCACGACGAGGTCGTGCACGGCAAGGGCACTCTGTGGAGCCGTATGCCGGGCGACTCGTGGACCAAGGCGGCTGGTGTGCGGGTGTTTCTCGCCTATCAGTGGTCACACCCTGGCAAGCAGTTGCTGTTCATGGGCCAGGAGTTCGGCCAGACGGCCGAGTGGGCCGACAACCACAGCCTGGACTGGTACCAGCTGCAGGGCTGGGAGGGTGAGCTGCACCGTGGGATCTCGACCCTGACCACTGACCTCAACCGCATCTATCGGGAGCGCCCCGCGCTGTTCACACAGGACACCGAGCCGCGTGGTTACGAGTGGATCGACGCGAACGACACCGCGAACAACGTGATCAGCTTCCTGCGCTATGGATCCGACGGCTCGGTGCTCGCATGCCTGTTCAATTTCTCCGGGGTCGACCGCGATGACTACCGGGTCGGACTCCCCGTTGGCGGAACCTGGACCGAGGTACTCAACACCGACGCCGCGACCTACAGCGGAGCGGGCAAGGGCAATCTGGGTTCGGTCGCGGCCGACGGCGACGGCTGGCACGGTAGACCGGTCTCGGCCTCGGTGATGCTTCCCGCGAACTCGGCGATCTGGCTCGCTCCGGCCGACTGACCTCGGTCAGAACAGCGCGGCGGCGAGCTTGCGACGCGCAGCCACCACGAAGGGCTCAGCGGGGTCGAACAACTCGAACAGCTCGAGCAGCCGGGTCCGTGCGCGCGTGCGGTCGTCGCCCGAGGTCACCTTCACCAGCGCGATGATCCGATCGAAGGCTCCCTCGGGATCCTGGCCGAGCAACAGCACGTCGGCGGCGGCGAGCTGGGCGTCGACGTCGCCGGGTGCGGCGTTCTGAACGATCGAGGGGTCGTGGGCCTGCGCGCGCAGCATGAACTCCAGGTTGCGCACGAGTGATGACGCCTCGACGTTGTCGGGTTCGGCCTCGGCGATGGCCCGGTAATCGGCGAGCGCACCGTCGAAATCGCCCGCGTTCATCTTGTCCTCCGCAGCCACCATGCGGGGATCGTCGACGCTCTCGGGCTCTACGTCGACCTCGGGCGCGCCGGCCAGCGCCCCTCCCACCTGCGCCAGGATCTGGTCGATCCAGTCGGAGATCTCGGCTTCCGAACGCACGCCGTTGAAGGCGGCGACGGGTTGTCCTGCAGCGAGTGCGACAACTGTGGGAATCGACTGGACCCCGAAGGCCTGCGCGATCTGAGGATTGGAGTCGACGTCGATCTTGGCGAGCACCCAGGTGCCACCAGACGCGTTGGCCAGCTTCTCCAGCACCGGAGACAGCTGTTTACACGGGCCGCACCACTCTGCCCAGAGGTCTACGAGGACGAGCTGCCGCGTCGACCGCGACAGCACCTCGGTCTCGAAGGTCGCGTCGGTCACGTCGATGACGCTGCCGCCCGCGGACCCACCGCCCCCGGGTGCCTGCTGTTGGGCCTTCACCGGCTGATGCGCTTGTGCGCGTTGCGCATCGGCGCGTTCCTTGAGTGCCGAGAGGTCGACCGCACCGGACATGGCGACGGTCGCTGCGGCTTGCTGTCGTGCGGCGGCCGCAGCCTGCGCGCGTGCGGCGTTGCCCTGGGGTCTCGGGGTCGGTCGTGTCACCCTTCCAGTGTGTCATGTGACGCGAGGCCGCACGACAGGCGCGGCAACGAGAGCGAAGGCGAGCGCACCGATCACCGGGATGAGCCCGGTCGAGACCCCGGAGTGTCCGGCGATGAAGCCGACGATCGCAGGTCCCGAGAGCATCCCGAGGTAACCGCAGCCGACGACTGTCGAAATGGCACGACCACTCGACGACGTGGTGAGGTTGCCCGCCGCCGTGAAGATCTGTGGGATGAGACCGGCCAGCCCCACGCCGAAGATCGTCCAGCCGACGATGGCGGTGACGGGTTCGGGGGCGAGGATCGCCGCGCTGATGCCGACGATCCCGAGCAACGCACCCATGCGCACAACCCAGACCGGGCCGAGGCGGGCCGCGATCGGGTCGATAGCGAAGCGGGCAACCGTCATCGCGGCGCTGAACGCGCCGAAGGCGATGGCACCTACCGCGTCGCGGGTGTCGAAGCCCTCGACGACCTGCAGGGCACTCCAGTCGTATGCCGTGCCCTCGGCCAACATGAGTGCGAATGCCACTGCGGCGAGGATCGCGAGTCGACGCAGATCCAGCCCGTGCCACCAGCGGGCTCGCGGGGTGCCCCTCTTCTCGGCGTCCTGCTGCATTTCCGCGGGTGCGGACTCCTCCAACTCGCTGATGCCCGCGCCGTCGGAGGCCACCAGCGAACGCCCGCACACCACGACCAGGGCCAGGCCGAGCAGCGACGAGATCCCGACGGTTGCCACGACGCCGACTCGTGCCCACAGGGTCACGGCGACGATCAGCGACCCGGCCAGGCCGCCGAGCGAGAAGAACCCGTGAAACGACGACATGATGGGCCTGCGGTATGCGCGCTCCACCGCGACCGCCTGAGCGTTCATCGACACGTCGAGGCTGCCGTTGACGAAGCCGAACACCGCGAGAGCCGCGGCGAGTTGACCGGTGTTCGCCGCGAGCGCGGGTCCGAGCATCACCGGGCACAGCAGCGTCGCAGCAACCAGCGTCGTGGTGCGCGAACCGAATCTGTCGAGCGCGTGACCGCTGACCTGCATACCGACGAACGCCGCGCCGCCCAGCAGAAGCAACAGCGCACCGAGTTCTTCGTGCGACGTCCCGGTGCGCGAGGTGATCACCGGGATGTGTGCAACCCACAGTGCCGCAAGGAATCCGTTGAGAAAGAAGATCGCGGACACTGCGCCCCGCGCGCTCTGGAGCGACGACCTGCCCGCGCGGCGGCGCACGGGTTCAGGACAGATGCCGCATCACCCGGTCGACCTTGCCGGTGAGTTCGTCGATGTGGCCCGGCCTGATGTCGGCTTTGATGACCAGCCCGACACGCGGTGCCAGTTCACCCACCGCATCTGTGGCGCGCTTGATGACGTCCATGACCTCGTCCCACTCACCCTCGACGTAGGTGAACATCGCGGTGGTCTGATGCGGAAGGCCCGATTCGGCGACCACGCGCACCGCCGCGGCGACAGCAACGCTCATCCCACCGTCGTCGTCGACGGCGGTTCCGCCCGACGGGCTGAGACTGAAAGCTGCGATCATGATCTCTCCCTGTGTCGGCGCGGCGTGACGTCTCGGTTCGGTGGCTCAGGCCGCGTACTGGGGTTCGGGGTCGGTCTCGGTGGCGGACAGTTCTGCTAGGTGTCCGTTGCGGCGCGCCCACCACTCGAAGACGAGCGTGCCGAACGGAGGGAGGGACGAGAGCAGTGCCAGCGCGGTGACCGACAGGCTCCACCGCAACGACACGGCGGTCACGACGGAGATCAGCACGAAGGCGATGAACACAATGCCGTGCACCATGCCGGGAACCGCGACGGCTTCGGTGTATCCGAGCACCCACTTGAAGAACATCGCGACGAGGAGAGCGGCCCAGGTGATGGCCTCGAGGACGGCGACGAACCGGAAGCGCTTGGCAGGGGTGGACAGATCGAGGAATTGCTTCATGACGACCATTGTGCCTGACCCGGACGGCAACTACGACAGCGTGTAGTAGCCGTCCGGTATCGACGCACTCCTCGAGTCGGTGTCAGGCCTTGGGCACGCGGATGATCAGGGCGTCGCCCTGGCCGCCCGCGCCGCACAGCGCAGCCGCGCCGACACCGCCGCCGCGACGCTGCAACTCCAGCGCGAGGTGCAGTGCGATACGAGCACCCGAGGTGCCGATGGGGTGTCCGATCGCGATCGCACCGCCGTTGACGTTGACGATGTCGGGGTTGATCCCCAGAGCCCTGGTCGACGCGAGGCCGACCGCGGCAAAGGCTTCGTTGATCTCGACCAGATCGAGATCGGTCGGCGCGATTCCGGCTCGCGCACACGCCTTCTCGATGGCGTTGGCCGGCTGCAGCTGGAGCGAGGAGTCCGGTCCTGCGACCACGCCGTGCGGGCCGATCTCGGCGAGCGGCGTCAGTCCGAGTTCGGCGGCCTTCGCCTTGCTCATCACGACGACTGCTGCACCACCGTCGGAGATCTGCGACGAGTTGCCTGCCGTGATGGTGCCGTCCTTGCGGAACGCGGGGCGCAGCCGCGAGAGCGTCTCGACGGTGGTGTCGGCCCGGATGCCCTCGTCCTCGGCGAATTCGATCGGGTCGCCCTTGCGCTGCGGGATGCTCACCGGAACGACCTCGTCGGCGAAGAGTCCGTTCTTCCATGCCGTCGCCGCGAGCCGGTGGCTCCTGGCTGCGAACTCGTCCTGCTCGGCACGCGAGAAGCCGTTGGTGTCATTGCCTTCTTCGGTCAGCGCGCCCATCGGCTGGTCGGTGAACGCGTCGTAGAGACCGTCGAATGCGGTGTGGTCGACGAGTTCGGTGTTGCCGTACTTGAAGCCACTACGGCTGCCGGGGAGCAGGTGCGGCGCCTGGGTCATCGACTCCTGACCGCCGGCGACGACGCACTCGAATTCGCCTGCGCGGATGAGCTGGTCGGCCAACGCGATCGAGTCGATGCCCGACAGGCACATCTTGTTGATGGTGAGCGCGGGAACATCCCAGCCGATACCGGCCTTCACCGACGTCTGACGTGCGGGCATCTGCCCGGCGCCCGCGGTCAGCACCTGTCCCATGATCACGTAGTCGACGGCGGATGCGGGGACACCGCCGCGTTCGAGCGCGGCCTTGATGGCGATCGCACCGAGGTCGACTCCGCTGAATCCCGTGAGTGAACCGAGGAGCCGGCCGAACGGCGTGCGTGCGCCGGCGACGATGACCGACGTCGCCTGATCTGTTGCCGGGGACATGAAGACCTCCAAGTGCTGGGACAGCGACCAACCGAGCGGTCGCTCTGTTCGAATGACCTCTTAAACGTTACCTTTATCGCATGACGACCTCATCATCCGTGCCCCCCGTCGAATCCGCAGGTGCCGCCTCGCTCATCTCCGACCTCGTGGTGGCGATCGACCACGTGGGCATCGCGGTCGCCGACCTCGAGGCGGCCAAGAAGTGGTACGCCGAGCACCTCGGGTTCGTCACGCTCCACCAGGAGACCAACGACGAGCAAGGCGTCCACGAGGCCATGGTCGGGCCCGCGAACGCCGGCGGCGGCGCGGTCGTTCAACTGCTGGCCCCGGCGTCCGAGTCGTCGACGATCGCCAAGTTCCTCGACCGCAACGGGCCCGGTCTGCAACAACTGGCCGTTCGGGTCACCGACGTCGACGAGGTGATGACACGCCTCACGAGCGCCGGGGTACGAGTCCTGTACCCGGAGCCGCGACGCGGGACAGCCGATTCACGGATCAATTTCGTGCACCCCAAGGACGCAGGCGGCGTGCTGCTCGAACTGGTCGAACCCGCTGCAGAGCACGCTGCTGACGACCACTGATCTCCTCGGCGATTCGACTGATCTGCTCGGGCACTCGACCGGGTGCACCACTAGACTGTCGAACCATGTCGAGCCAGGCTCCGAGGCAGCATCTCCCGTTCGCCGTCGTCATGCGCGGATACGATCGCGAGCAGGTCGCCGAACGATTCCGACGCGTCGACGCCGACATGCGTGTGCTGGCCGCCGACCGCGACGCCGCGACCGCCAACGCCAACGAACTCGCCGCCCATCTGCACGAGGCACGCGCGACCATCGACGAACTCCGCCGCGAGGTCGACACCCTGTCGGTGCCACCCACCACAGCCCAGGGAATGAGCGAGCGGCTAAGCCGCATGCTCCAACTCGCATCCGACGAGGCCTCGGAGATGCGAGCAGAGGCCAGTGCCGAAGCCGCCGAGACGGTCTCGGTGGCGCGCCAGGAGGCCGACCGGACCGTGTCGGAGGCGCAGGCACGGGCCGAGTCGATCGTCGCGGACGCGGAGAAGAAGGCGTCGGGCATCGTCGCCGATGCCGAACAGCACGCGGCCGACCTACGCGCCGATGCGGAGGCGATCCATAGCAAGGCCAAGGCCGATGCCGCCGAATCCGACCGACTGTGTACCGAACGGGCGGCAGCGATGGAGGCGGAACACACGGCGACGATGACCGCGGCGCGCACGCAGGCGTCACAGCTGCTCGCCAAAACGCGTGCTGACGCGGACGAGTTGGCTCGGCAGAGCAAACAGACGCGCACCGAGGAGCGTCAGCGGCACGACCAGCAACTCGCCGAAGAACGACGGCAGGCACTCGCGGAGGCCAAGCAGATCCGTGACACCGCCCGCGACATCGCAGTCGAACGCCTCGCGGGCTCGCGCGCACTGTCGGCCAAGGCCGACGACGCACGCACCCGGGTACTCGACGAGTTCGAGGAGGTCCGCAAGAAGCTCACCGAGATCCAGAGGGAGTTCGGCACCTTCCCCGACACCCTCCGTCCCGCCGAGGACGTCGACTACACCTCGTTGTCCGACACGGACGACTCGGAACTGCTCAACCGTGCTCTCTCCGAGCGGGCGCGGTTCAGTACCGGCGAGTGACCCGACGCCGCGGTCTGCGACCTCAGAACAGCCGGAACTCGGTACTCTCCGCGCCTCGTAGCGCATCGTAATCCAGTACGACGCAGCGGATTCCGCGGTCGGTGGCCAAGGTGCGCGCCTGCGGCTTGATCTGTTGGGCGGCGAAGACCCCGCTGACCGGTGCCAGCAGCGGGTCACGATTGAGCAGTTCGAGGTAGCGAGTCAGTTGCTCGACGCCGTCGATCTCACCGCGACGCTTGATCTCGACGGCGACGGTGGCCCCGTCGGCGTCACGGCAGAGGATGTCGACGGGCCCGATGGCGGTCATGTACTCGCGTCGGATCAGTGAGTACCCCGACCCGAGGGTCTCGACGTGCTCGGCGAGCAGTTCCTGCAGGTGGGCCTCGACGCCGTCCTTCACCAGACCGGGATCGACGCCGAGTTCGTGCGAGGAATCGTGTTCGATCGACGCCAGCGTGATCCGCAGCTCCTCCCCTGTCTTGTTGGTGACCACCCAATACGCCTCGACGGACTCGTGCGCGGCGGCGATCTCGTCGGGCACCTGCGTCTCGGTCAACCAGCACGGTGGACTCATCCAGTTGAGCGGCTTGTAGGCGCGATCGTCTGCATGCACGCTCACCGATCCGTCCGATTTGATCAGCAGCAGCCGCCTGGCCATCGGCAGATGGGCCGTCAGTCGGCCGACGTAGTCCACTTGGCATTCCGCGATCACCAGACGCACACCGGGCAGCTTAGCGGCCGCACGCCGCGACCGACACAACCCCTGACGCGTGGCGAGCCACGTCCGGTGGAACCACGGGTTCACTCACGCCGAAGGCGTCAGGCGTTGCGATACCGCTTGAGCAGGAAGTGCTCTGCGTCGTCGACGGCGTCGACCATCGACGGGTGCACATGCGGAAGCGTCGGGTCGAGCCCCTGCAGTTGCTCGGGCACGGCCAGGTTGTGAACGACCGTGTCGGAGCGATGGCGCTCGACGCTGGCGCGCACCTCACCGTCGGGGTCGACGAGCACGACGCGCTTGCCGCTCTCGTCGGCGGTGCGCTTGACGGCCAACATCATGGTGCGCGCCACCGGGTCGATCACGCCGACGCGCGAGATCTCGATGATCACCACGTCGACGCGTTCGATGTCGTCCTCGACCCGACGTAGCGCGCTCTCGGCGCTACCGAAGGACAGGTCGCCCTGCAATTCGTACACCCGCACGCGATCCCGGCAGGTCCGCAGGAAGCTTCGCTCCTCCTCGGTCCAGTCGTCACCCACCGGGTAGTCGGCGATGTCGTAGGTCGCCCTGATAGTGACGCGGCTCTCGCGGGTGACATTGAACATGTGCAGACCCAGATCCGTGGACAGGTGCTCGCAGGTGTCCACGCCGCGCACGCTGTTGCCGTGGGCGTCGAGACGTGGCGAATAGACCCCGATGCCCAGTTGGCCGGGCAGTACCGCCAGAATGCCGCCTCCCACACCACTTTTGGCGGGCATCCCGACCTCGGTGACCCAGTCGCCCGCGGCGTCGTACATACCGCACGTGGTCATCACGCTCAGCAGACGTTGTGCGACCTCCTGACTGAACACCTGCCTGCCGGTGCGCGGATTCGCTCCTCCGCAGGCGATCGTGGTGCCCATCACCGCGAGGTCGTCCGTGGTCACCTCGATCGCGCACTGGCGGAAATAGAGCGCGATCGCGGCGTCCGGGTGGGTGTCGAGCGCTCCGAAACTGTCGAGCATGTACGCGATCGCGCGATTGCGCGATCCCGTCGCGGCCTCCGATTCGAAGACCGTCTCGTTGAGCGTCAACTGGCGTCCCGCACATGCCGAGTAGAACGCGAGGATGTCATCGAACACCTTCTCCACGACCTCGGGTCCGACGTCGCGGACCGGTGGGAGCAACAGCGACGAGGCGACGATGGCGCCCGCGTTGATCATGGGGTTCTTGGGCCGACGCCGTGCGTCGACGCTGATCTGGTTGAACGCCTCGCCCGACGGTTCGACGCCGATCTTCGCATCGACCTCGACCGGTCCCAGCCGACTGAGCACCATGGCGTAGGTCAGCGGCTTGGACACCGACTGGATGGTGAACGCGGTGTCCGCATCACCGAGTGAGTAGAGGTAGCCGTCATGCATGGCCACCGACAACCCGTAACCCTCGGGATCGACGGCCGCGAGCTTGGGGATGTAGTCGGCCACCTCCCCCGCCCGATCGTCGACACAATCGGCCATGATCTTGCGTAGGTAGCCGTCCACATGCGAAACCGTCACGCCTGACCGTAACCCGCCGACGATCACCGGTCGAATGACCCATCAGGTGAGCGCACCATGCTCGTCAGACCTCGCGCGTCTCGGACCCTCGCTGCCCTCCCCGTGCATCCCTCACGTCGACCCCTGCTGCGAAACGGTACGGATTCGCGGCCAGCAGACCGCCGAGACTCTTTCGCAGACGCGACATCTCGGCACGGACGGTCACCGTGCGGTCGTCGGCACCGAACAGTTCCTCCGACATGGCGGCCGCACTCAACCCGTTCGGGTGGTCGACAAGCAGTGCGAGGATCTCTGCGTGGCGAGGCGACGGACGATACGTCCAGGAGCCCTCCGTGCCCGAGACGCGCACCATCGGAGCGTGGCGGTCGTCGAGATCGAGTTCGACGACCGTTGCCCGTGCGGGCCCCTGGTCGTCGCTGACACGCACGAGCCATCCACCGGGCAGTGGCTCGAACTCGCACGCCCCGACGGCATGCAACCACGCGCGTCCCGGCTCCGGACGTCGCGGGAGGATCAGCCGCGAACACGGCGCCACCGAGTCCACGGCCGCGACCCAGCCGTCGGCGTCGACGGCGAGCGCTGGGCCTGACGAGCGCGCGAGGATCGGTGCCGCGACCGCGCGCAGTTCGTCGAGGCGGCGTCGATGATGTTCGCGTAGTTGAGATTCGGCGAGTTTGGCGACCGCACTCACCAGCGCCAGCGTCGTCGGGTGGATCGTCGAGGCGGGTCCGCTGACGTCGACGACGCCGAGCAGCGAGCCTGACCGTGGATCGCGGATCGGCGCACCCGCACACGTCCACGTGTGGTGGGTGCGGACGAAATGCTCGGCGGAGAAGACCTGGACCGGTCCCCCGGACATCAGTGCGGTGCCGATGGCGTTGGTCCCGACGGAGCGTTCTCCCCAATCGGCGCCCTCGACGAATCCGAGGCGATCTGCGCGGTGGAGGACCCGCGTCTGCCCTCCACGCCACAGGATGCGACCCGACGCGTCGGCGATCACGAGAATGTTGTCGCCGTCGGCGATCATCGCGTCGAGGCCGCCGGTCAGATCGTCCAGCACGAGCGCCAGTGGCGACTCGCTGCGACGCGCCTCGAGCTCGGCGGCGTCGATGAGGTGTTCGGGCGATCCGTGATCCGGATCGACCCCGGCGTCAAGGACTCTTCCCCACGACTGGCCGATCACGTCGCGTGGACGCGCCGGCGGACGGTTACCCGACATCGCGGCGTCGTAGACAGCGGCGAGGACCGCGGCGTAGTGCCGCGGGTCGTCGCCTGCGCCGACCGCCGGCTCACCGTATCGGGAGGGTGCTGTAGCTGACATCACCAGTGATTGTGCTCTCGATCACACCCCAGTCGCAAAGGGGTTGGGCATCGCAACCCGCTGCAACCCTTGCACGCCGCACTCCACGGCGAGTGTGCTGTGGCTCACAGGGTGCGTTCACCGACACGGCCTCGACGCCAGCACCCCGGACCAGATGACAACGAACGACACCCACCACGAGGAGCAGCGATGACCCAGACGCTCGAACCGACGACCGGTCCCGACCAGTCGAACCCACGCACACCGACCGAGCGCGTCGAGAGGTGGCTCGCCGACTTCGAGTCGGCGCTGAGGGCGCGGGACATCGCGGCGGTGTCAGGGATGTTCGCAACGGATTGTTTCTGGCGTGACCTCGTGGCGTTCACCTGGAACCTGAAGACCGTCGAGGGTCGCGAGCAGCTCGCGGACATGCTCACGGCGCGACTCGACGACACCGACCCCGGATCGTTCGCGTCGACGGAGACACCGACCGAGGACGACGGTGTTGTGACCACTTTCCTGTCCTTCGAGACAGCCACCGGTCGCGGTGACGGCGTTCTGCGATTGCGGCCCGCGGCCGGCGGCAGCGATCGCGATGAGGCCTGGACGTTGCTGACCACACTGCAGGAGCTCAAGGGACACGAGGAACCGAGTGGGGCGAGCAGGGTGCTCGGCGCGGTGCACGGTTCCGACCCCGACGCGCGGTCATGGGCCGAGCGCAGAGAGGCAGAGGAGGCCGAACTGGGCCGATCCCGCCAACCGTATGTACTCGTCGTCGGTGGCGGCCAGGGCGGCATCGCGCTCGGTGCGCGACTGCGACAGCTCGGTGTCCCCGCGATCGTCGTCGACAGCCACGACCGGCCGGGCGACCAGTGGCGGGGACGCTACAAGACGCTGTGCCTGCACGATCCGGTCTGGTACGACCACCTTCCGTATCTCCCCTTCCCCGACAACTGGCCGGTCTTCGCACCCAAGGACAAGATCGGCGACTGGCTCGAGTTCTACACACGCGTGATGGAGGTGCCCTACTGGTCGAAGACGACGTGCACGTCGGCGACCTACGACGAGGAAGCGGGCAGATGGACCGTCGAGGTGGTACGCGACGGTGAGCATCTCACCCTGACGCCGACTCAACTCGTCCTCGCGACGGGGATGTCGGGCAAACCCAACGTTCCCACGTTTGCCGGGCAGGACGTCTTCGCCGGTGAGCAGCACCATTCGAGTCAGCACCCGGGACCCGACGGCTTCGTCGGCAAGCGCGTCGTGGTCGTCGGCGCGAACAACTCCGCCCACGACATCTGCAAGGCACTCGTGGAGAACGGAATCGACACCACGATGATCCAGCGATCGTCGACGCACATCGTGCGCTCGGAATCGCTCATGGAGATCGGCCTCGGGGCGCTCTACAGCGAGCAGGCCGTCGCGTCGGGCATGACCACCAAGAAGGCCGACCTCACATTCGCCTCACTGCCGTACCGGATCATGCACGAGTTCCAGATCCCGCTCTACGACCAGATCCGCGAGCGTGACAAGGACTTCTACGACCGGTTGGAGGCCGCAGGGTTCGACCTCGACTTCGGTGACGACGGATCCGGGCTGTTCATGAAGTACCTGCGACGCGGTTCGGGCTACTACATCGACGTCGGCGCGTGCGATCTCGTCGCCGACGGCACCATCAAGCTCGCGCACGGACAGGTCGATCACCTCACCGAGAACTCCGTGGTTCTCGACGACGGCACCGAACTCCCCGCCGACGTCGTCGTCTATGCGACGGGATACGGGTCGATGAACGGCTGGGCAGCCGACCTGATCGGCCAGGACGTCGCCGATCGCGTGGGGAAGGTCTGGGGCCTCGGGTCGGAGACCACGAAGGATCCCGGCCCCTGGGAGGGTGAGCAGCGCAACATGTGGAAGCCCACCCAGCAGCCGGGGCTGTGGTTCCACGGCGGCAACCTGCACCAGTCCAGGCACTACTCGCTCTACCTCGCCCTGCAACTCAAGGCGCGGTTCGAGGGCATGGACACCCCGGTGTACGGCCTGCAGGAGGTCCACCACCTGAGTTGACGCTGCGTCGACACCACGGTCGACGATCAACTGGCCAGTATGTCCTGCGCGATCAGCTCGCGTAGGACATTCTGGCTAGTGCGGGAGAGGATGGCCCAGCGCACAGTGTATCCACCGCCGTGAACATCGGACTCCCTCACGTGTCGACCGAAACGGAGCGCAAGCCCATGACCACCACTCGGCCCAACCTGCTGGTCGCCTATCTGGCAACACCCGGCGGCGAGGATGCGCTGGCACTCGGGGCGCAGCTGGCCCAGTCGTTCGATGCCGATCTGAAGATCTGCCTCGTCGTACCCCCGTCTTCTCCCGTCGATCAGGCCGTCGCTCCGGGAGACTTCCAGGAGATCCTGGACCGACAGGCGACGACATGGCTCGACGACGCGCTCGATACCCTGCCCGACGAGGTTCACGGTGCCGGCTACGTCGCCGAATACGAGAACACCGCGGAAGGACTCTCGACGGAAGCCGAGCGCCTGAACTCGTCGATGATCGTCGTGGGCGGGTCCGGCGGCGGCATCCTCGGACGCCACACTCTCGGATCGGTGGTCACCAATCTCCTCCACACGTCGACGACCCCGGTCGCCGTGACACCACGAGGTATGCGCGAGATGGTCGCCCCGGTCACGCGGATCACCTGTGCGGTGGGTCGACGCCCCGGAGTCGACGCCCTGCTCCGAGCAGCGACACAGGCATGCGCCCGCGCAGGGGTTCCGCTGCGTCTGTTGTCCCTGCTTCCCGTCGACAACGGCATCTCGAACAACCACGACAAGGACTCCGACGCACACCACGCTGTCGCCGATCACCTCGACACGACGGTCGCTGCAGTGCGCGCCGATCTGCCGGACGGTCACCCGATCACGACCGCGATCGCGACCGGCAAAACCGTCGAAGACGCTGCTGCGTCGCTGGACTGGGAGCCGGGCGATCTGCTCTATGTCGGCTCGAGTCGGCTTGCTCAGCCGTTCCATCTGTTCCTCGGGTCCACTGCTGCGAAGATGCTGCGGGTACTCGCGGTCCCCATGATCGTCGTCCCCCGCGGCGCCTGAACCACGGAGATCTGCAGAGATGAGCACATCGCACCAATCCCCGACCGAACCGGCCGGCGGCGATTCGTCGAACGACGCGTCATCGAGCACTCCGGCCCCGAGCAGCGGGTCGCCGGATGGTCAAGCGCCGAACGGGGATCCGTCGACCGCGGTGACCGTCGACTCCGGCAGCAAGGGACTCGCCTCGGGAAAGGTCGGCGTCTTCTCCGGCGCGATCCTCGGGATCTCGACGGTTGCGCCCGGCTACACACTGACCGCGAGCATCGGGTTGATCGTCGCGGCGGTCGGCCTCAAGATGCCTGCCATCTTCATCGCCGGATTCATCCCGATGTTCCTCACCGCGTACGCCTACCGGGAATTGAACTCCGACACCCCCGACTGCGGAGCGTCGTTCACCTGGTCGACCAAGGCGTTCGGCCCCTACGTCGGGTGGATGTGCGGATGGGGCATGGTGGTGGCCACGATCATCGTGTTGTCGAATCTCGCGGCGATCGGCGTGCAGTTCTTCTACCTGATCATCGCCCAGATCTTCGACAAACCCTCGATCGCGGACCTCGGCACGAACAAGCTCGTGAACATCCTCACGACATTGGCGTTGCTCGCGATCGCCACCTGGGTGTCGATGCGGGGTATCACGACCAGCGAGCGAATCCAGTACGTCCTCGTCGGGTTCCAGCTCGTCGTGCTGTTCGCTTTCGCGATCATCGCGTTCGTGAAGGTCGCTGACGGATCGGCGCCCGCCGGACTGCATTTCGACATCGATTGGTTCAACCCGTTCACGGGGCTGACCATCTCGGCGTTCGCCGTCGGACTCACCGGGTCGATCTTCGCCTTCTGGGGATGGGACACGTGCCTCACGCTAGGCGAGGAGTCCAAGGATCCCAAGCGCACCCCGGGACGTGCGGGACTGCTGTGCGTGATGTCGATTCTTTTCACGTATCTACTCGTCGCGGTCGCCGTGATGATGTACGCGGGAGTCGGCACCGACGGTGTCGGGTTGGGCAACGAGAACAACGCCGAGAACGTCTTCGGCGCCCTCGCCGACCCCATCCTGGGCCGCTGGGGTGGCGTACTGCTGTTCGCCGCGATCCTCGTCTCGTCCATCGCGAGTCTGCAGACGACGTTCCTCCCGGTTGCACGCACCATGCTCGCGATGGGCAGTTACGGGGCGTTCCCGAAGAAGGTCGCCGAGATCAGCCCACGCTTCCTGTCACCGTCGTTCGCAGCGCTCGTGGCAGGAGTCGTCACGGCAGTCTTCTACACCGTCGTGACCATCCTGTCCGAGCGCACGCTCATCGACACGATTGCAGCGCTGGGCATCATGATCTGCTGGTACTACGGCATCACCGCGT
Organism: Gordonia otitidis NBRC 100426; assembly: GCF_000248075.1. GTDB lineage: Bacteria > Actinomycetota > Actinomycetes > Mycobacteriales > Mycobacteriaceae > Gordonia > Gordonia otitidis. Next base: position 25,560 of record NZ_BAFB01000109.1, read on the forward strand.
TCGCCTGCGTCTGGTATTTCCGCCGCGAGTTGTTCTCCTCCGTGCACAACTTCTTCTTCAAGTTCTTGTTCCCACTCCTGGGTGGCGCAGCACTGATCATCGTGTTCATCATCTCGGTCGGCGAGAGCATGAACCCCGACAACGGTAGTGGCGCTTCCATTTTCGGTGTCGGACTCGTCTTCTACATCGGCTTCGGACTACTCGTGCTCGGGTTGTTCGTGATGCTGTACCTGCGCGTGCGCCAGCCGGCATTCTTCAGGGGCGAGACCCTCCCGCGCTCACTGCCGAACTCCTGAGGTCGCGCCATACGGTCAGGTCGCGACGGCGCCGTCCACGGCGATGTCGCTCGCGACGAGCAACTCCGTGGTGTGCGAGATGTGCTCGCGCAGTGCGGACACGGCGCCGAGGGCGTCACGTGCGAGTGCCAGCTCCATGATTCGACGATGCTCGCCGTCGAGGTCGCGATTCTTCTCCTGCCCCAATGGTTGCGACCAGCGCCGGTAGAGCTCGGCTTCGTCACGTAGCCCGTTGGCCAGTTGCAGGAGTTTCTTGTTCGCGCATCCCTCGAGCAGCGCGCGGTGGAAAGCCGCATGCGCCCGAGCCCAGTCGTCGGTCACCCGAACGGGTTCGTCGCCGGTCAGATAGCGGGTGCCAACCATCTGATGGTGCGCGGCGACAACCGACGACTCCCATGCGAGGTCCCCGTCGCCGATCGCCCGCCCGAACACCAGCCCCTCGAGTTCGAGCCGTGCATCGGTCAGTTCGCGGAGTCGGGGTACAGAAATCTCCGTGACCGCGTATCCGACGTTGGCCTCGTTGGTCACGAGTCCTTCGAGGGAGAGCCGCGTGAGTGCTTCGCGCAGCACGCTCATACTCACGTCGCAGTCGGCGGCGAGCGCACCGAATTTCAACCGATCACCCGGCAGATACCGACCACCGAGGATGTCGCCGCGCAGTCGCTCGTAGACGAGGTCGCCTCGTGTCTGTTTCGCCTTCGATGTCGCCACGGGTCCACCTTAACCGAACATCGACACATCAGTGTCTCATCTCCATATTTTCGAAAATCTATTGCAATCACGAATACGTCGGGGTAGACCTGAGATCAGCAACTGTGATGCCGATCACCACATGGCACCGGCGCGCAGCAATACACAGGAGTGAGCATGCGTCTTGGAGTTCTCGAGAACCGGGCGGTACTGGTCGACGAAAGCCTGCACCTGGCAGTCGACGTCGCCATGGCCAGCAACGACCGATTCGGCCCCTCGGTCACCTCGATCTACAACCACTGGGACGACTTCGCCGACTGGGCGACGGGCATCGATCCCACCACCGGGAGTGTCTTCGACGCCACCCTGGAGAATCCGATCCCGGAGCCGGGGCAGGTGTTCGCGATCGGCCTCAACTACGCCGAGCACGCAGCGGAGTCCAAGTACGACGTCCCCGACTTCCCGCCGGTCTTCACCAAGTACCGGACATCGCTGGCAGGTCCGGTCGGCGTCGTCGAACTGACCGGTCCGAAGGTCGACTGGGAGGTCGAACTGGTTGCAGTGATCGGTCGGGTGGGGCATCGCGTCAGCGAAGCGAACGCCTGGGACCACGTGGCAGGGCTGACGATCGGCCAGGACATCTCCGACCGTGAGACACAGTTCAACGCGCACCCACCACAGTTCAGCCTGGGTAAGTCGTACCCGGGTTTCGCTCCGCTGGGCCCGGTCGTCGTGACGCCCGACGAGTTCGACGACCGCGACGATCTCGAGCTCAGTTGCGACATCAACGGAGAGCAGATGCAGAAGGGCCGGACGTCGGAGATGATCTTCTCCGTCGCTCAACTGGTGTCGCGACTGTCCCACATCACACCGCTGCTTCCGGGCGACGTCATCTTCACCGGTACGCCCTCCGGCGTCGGGATGGGCAGAACCCCGCAGCGCTTCCTCGGCGACGGCGACGTCCTCACGTCCCGGATCGCCGGCATCGGCGAGATCGCACAGCGTTTCGTCTCGCCGGCCGGAACGCGGTGAGCTGCGATGTCACTGCACAGATTGGCGTCGGTCACCGTGGGCGTTCCGAACGTCGCCGAGACACTCGCCTACTACACGGAGTTCGGCCTGACACCGACCTCGAACGGGTGGCTGTCGAGCACCGACGGCGGCGAGCAGCTTCGGATAGTCGAGGCTCCGACACGCCGCCTGCTCGAGTTGTCGGTCGGGGCTGACGATCTCGACGACATCGATCGCATCCACCACGAATTGGTTTCGAAGGGGTTCCTCGCCCAACGACATGGCGACGAGGTGACCGCGCACGAGCCGGTCGCCGATCTGCGTGCAACCGTGCGCGTACTGCCACGCCTGAACCAGACGCGCGTCGAACCGACGCCGTACAACGGGCCGGGCCGGATCGAACGACTCGGCCGCGCGCCGGGCGTGCTCCGGGACTATCCGATCACACCGCACAAACTCGGTCACGCCGACCTGGGATCAACCGATTACGTGGAGACCTGCCGATTCTTCGTCGACGGGCTCGGCTTCAAGATCAGCGACCACATCAAGGGTCACGGGTCGTTCCTCCGATGCTCGCAGGACCACCACAACGTTCTCGTCATGAACTCGCCGGTCACCTATCTTCATCACACGTCGTGGCAGGTCGACGACATCGACGACGTCGGCCGCGGCGCAGCCGCGATGCTCGAAGGACATCCGGAACGACACGTGTGGGGGCTCGGTCGTCACCACGCCGGCTCGAACTTCTTCTGGTACCTCAAGGATCCCGCCGGCAACTTCTCCGAGTACTACTCCGACATGGATTGCATCCCCGACGATGCGCTGTGGACGCCGGAAGACCTCGAGGGCGCCCGCGGACTGTTCAACTGGGGCCCACCGCCTCCGCCGAGTTTCCTCGCCCCCGAGGATCTGGCCGCGATGATGACCGGCGCTCACTCGACACACTGATCGGACCGCGACCACCGGCCGCGTCCGCTCGACGGCTGCCCTGCAGCCCCCACCCTGTATCCGCATTCCGGCACGACGCCGGTCTTCTCGACCACGGAGGTCGACCCCGATGGAAACCGTCACCACAGATGTCCTGATCGTCGGCGCAGGTCCGGCGGGCCTGACCGCAGCCGCACTCCTCGCGAAGTACGGAGTCGCGGCCCTGACAGTGAGCAGGTACTCGGGTACCGCGAACTCGCCTCGCGCGCACATCACCAACCAGGGCGCGATGGAGGTCTTCCGCGACCTGGGCATCGAGGACCGCGTCCGCGCGGCTGCTGTACCCAACGAATTCATGGGGAACAACGTCTGGGCAACGAGTTTCGCCGGAACCGAGATCGCACGACTGAAGTCGTGGGGATCCGGAACACTACGGCACGCCGATTACCAGGTGTCGAGCCCCACCCAGGTGTGCAACATCCCGCAACACATCCTCGAGCCGATTCTGTTGCAGGCCGCGCGGGAGTTCGGTGCCGAGATCCGGTTCAACACCGAGGCGGTATCGGTGCGCGATACCGACGACCACGTCGACGTGATCGTCCGCGAACGCACCACCGGAGCCGAGTACCGGGTGCACGCCCGGTACGTCATCGGCGCCGACGGCGGTCGGTCGACTGTGGCCTCACAGATGGAGTTCGGCCTGCGTGGCGAGATGGGTCTCGGTGCTGCAATGAACATCTGGCTGGAGGCCGACCTCACCGAATACACAGCGCATCGCCCCGGCACGCTCTACTGGATGGCGCAGCCTGGCAACGACTACTGGGTCGGAAGCGGCACGTGGATCTGCGTGAAACCGTGGACCGAGTGGGTGCTGCTGTGCATGTACAACCCCGAAGACGGTGAACCCGATACCTCGGAGGCCGCGGTCATCGAGCGTGCACGCACCACCATCGGTGATGACTCGGTCGACATCCGCATCAAAGCGGTCAGCACGTGGCAGATCAACCACGTCATCGCCGACACCTTCGGCAAGGGACACGTGTTCCTCGCCGGAGATGCTGCTCATCGGCATCCGCCCGCGAACGGCCTGGGCACGAACACCTCGGTCCAGGACTCGTTCAACCTCGCGTGGAAACTCGCCATGGTACTGCGCGGCCACGCCGACCCCGCACTGCTCGACACCTACACGCAAGAGCGCCAGCCCGTCGGCGAGCAGGTGGTCGACCGTGCGATGCGTAGCGTCCGCGACATGCTTCCGATCTCACAGGCCCTGGGCTTCGAACCGGGCCAATCGGCGGAAGACGGCTGGCGGATGCTCGCCGAGCTGTTCTCCGGCACCGAACAGGGCGCAGCGCGGCGTCGCCAACTCGACGACGCTGTGGCGCTGCAGAACTACCAGTTCAACGCCCACGGAGTCGAACTGGGACAACGGTACTCGTCAGCATGCGTCATAAACGACGGAACCGACTACCCGCCCGACGATCGCGATCCCGAACTCTACTACCGGCCGACAACGCACCCGGGCGCGCGCCTGCCCCACGCCTGGGTGGAAAAGGGTCGACGCCGGGTCTCCACGATCGACGTCACCGGGCACGGCGAACTCACCCTCGTCGTCGGCGAGAACGGTACCCGTTGGGCCGACGCGGCCCGACGGGTAGCCCGCGAGTTCAGAGTCGGTCTTCCAGTCCGCGCCATCGGAACGGGATGCGAATACCACGACGTACTGCGTGAATGGACCCAGCAACGCGAGGTCGGCGATGACGGCGCATTACTCGTCCGACCCGATCATCATGTTGCGTGGCGCAGCATGGCGATGT
>NZ_BAFB01000108.1 GCF_000248075.1 Gordonia otitidis NBRC 100426
TGCCGTCGAGTGGATCGATGATCCAGACACGGTCGGCGTTCGCGCGGTCGCCCACGTCGTCGGCTTCCTCCGAGAGCACAGCGTCGGAGCCGCGGTGCCGATGCAGGACCTGTGCGATCCACGCCTGCGCCATGGCGTCCCCGACGTCGCCGAGCTGTCGACCGGCGAGCAGCTGCCCCGAGCGCACTCCGACGAGAATCTCTCCAGCCCCGCTCGCGATCCGGGCAGCGAGCTCGGCGTCGGAATGTGCGGAGATCATCCACTTACTAGAGCACACTGGAGGTATGCCCGAACTGCCCGAGGTCGCCGCGATCGCCGACTACGTCGACGATCATGCGGCAGGATTCCCCATCCGACGAGTCGACGTCGCGTCGCTGTCGGTGCTCAAGACCGCCGACCCGCCCTACAGCGCGCTCGTCGGACGCATCGTCGACTCGGCCACGCGCATCGGCAAATACCTCGTGATCACCACCATTCCCGGCAGCCCCGAGCAGATCGACGAGCCGACGATCAGCGTGGTGATCCATCTGTCGCGCGCGGGGTGGTTGCGGTGGAGCGAGGACCTGTCACCGCGGCCACTGCGGCCCGGCGGCAAGAGTCCGATCGCGCTGCGGGTGCACTGTGGTCTTCCCGGTGAGGGATTCGACGTCACCGAGGCCGGCACCCAGAAGCGGCTCGCGGTCTGGGTGGTGCGCGACGTCGCCGACGTCGATCGCATCGCGTCACTCGGCCCGGATGCGATGGCGGTGACCCGCGACGAACTCGCGGAAATCCTGCGCGGAACCGCTGGACGCATCAAGAACGTGCTCACCGATCAGCGGGTGATCGCGGGTATCGGCAACGCCTACTCCGACGAGATCCTGCACACCGCGAAGCTGTCGCCGTTCGCGTCGTCGAAGACGTTGTCCGACGGCCAGATCGACACCCTCTACGACGCGATGCGCGGTGTGCTGACAGATGCCACCGAGCGACTCGAGGGTCTCGGCGTGGCGAAACTCAAGTCGGAGAAGCGAACCGGACTGCGGGTTCACGCGCGCACGGGCATGCCGTGTCCGGTGTGTGGTGACACGATCCGCGAGGTGAGTTTCACCGACCGGTCGTTCCAGTACTGCCCGACCTGTCAGACCGGCGGAAAGGTGCTCGCCGACCGCCGGATGTCGCGGCTGCTCAAGTGACGGACGCACGGTCGGCGGCAGGGAGCGCACAATCGGCGGCAGGGGGCGCACGGTCGGCGGCAGGGGGCGCACGGTCGGCGGCAGGGAGCGCACGGTCGGCACTGGCGGGGAGATTGCGGGCGGCAGGATGTGTGTTCGCGGAGGAGGAGGCGGCGATCCTTCTCGATGCCGCGCGCGACTGTGGCGATCTCTCCGAGATGACCGCTCGACGATGCGCGGGCGAGCCCCTCGAGCATGTGGTCGGCACGGTCCGGTTCGGTGCTGTCGACCTGCGCGTGGGACCGGGCGTGTTCATTCCGCGACAGCGATCGCTGCTGCTCGCCGAAGCAGCGCGTGACGCGGTGCGGAACCGCGCGTCCTCCCGCCCGGCACACGGCCGAGCAGGCGCGAGCGATGCGCAGTTGTGCGACCGACCCGTCGTGGTCGAGGCATACTGCGGGGTCGCGCCGATCGCGGCGTCTGTCGCCGACCGAGTCGCGGGCACGAGAATCCATGTCGTCGACGTCGATGCGACTGCGTTGGAGTACGCGCGCCGAAACCTGCCCACCTCGGCGCGGATTCATCGCGGCGATGGACTGTCGGCGCTGCCGGACGAGTTGCGGGGACGGGTCGACGTGATCGCCGCGGTGCCCCCGTACGTCCCCGACAGGGCCGTCGAATTCCTGCCGCACGAGACCGAGCACGAACCGCGGGCCGCACTGTTCGCGGGCCCCGAGGGGCTCGACCACATCCGACGACTCGCCCTCGAAGCGGGGGACTGGCTCGCCGACGGTGGCGTGCTGCTGATGGAGATGAACGCGGCGCAGGCCGAGCAGCTACTCGCCGAGACGAGCGACGTCTGGGGCGGCGCGCACAGCGTGGTGGGGGCCGACGAGCAGACCGCGGTGGTGCGGCTGGTTCGGCGCCACCGCGCGGCGGGGTAGGTTGTCGGGCGTGACGACCCGACAGAAGATCCTGATCACCGGCGCGAGTTCCGGACTCGGCGAGGGAATGGCACGAGAATTCGCGGCGCGCGGCCGTGCGCTCGGCCTCGCCGCCCGCAGACTCGACCGCCTCGAGACCCTCGCAGACGAACTGCGCCCGAGCGCTGCCCAGGTGGCGGTGAGCTCGCTCGACGTCACCGACGTCGACGCGGTGCCCGTCGCCTTCGGCAAGCTCTACGACGAACTCGGCGGCCTCGACCGTGTGATCGTCAACGCGGGTCTCGGAAAGGGCGCACCGATCGGCACGGGCAAAGCGCATGCCAACATCGAGACCGTGCAGACCAACCTCGTCGGCGCGCTCGCGCAGGCCGAGGCCGCGCTGGAGATCTTTCGCGCGCAGAATCACGGCCACCTGGTGTTGGTCAGCTCGATCAGCGGAATCCGCGGGTTGCCCAAAGCGCAGACAGCGTATTCGGCGTCGAAGGCCGGTGTCACGGCGATCGGGCAGGGGCTGCAGGCCGAATTCGCGAACTCGCCGATCACGGTGTCGGTCATCGCACCCGGTTACATCGAGACCGACATCAACCGCGGAGTGAAGACCGCGCTGATGGCTGACACGGAGTCGGGCGTCGCCGCGATGGTCAAGGCGATCGAGGCCGAGAAGTCGTACGCCCCGGTGCCGCCGTGGCCGTGGACACCGATCGCAGCCGCGCTGAAGTATCTACCCGGCTTCCTCACGCGCCGGATGATCTGACCGGATCGGCGCGCCGCGCAACCGCTTTCGCCAGTTCGATCACGAGGAAGATCACGACGCCCAGTGCGATCGGCACGACCCAGCCGACACCGGTCAGCGACGCCGACCCGAACCAGGTGTGCATGAACGGTGCATAGACGAAGACGAGTTCCAACACGACCAAGGCCCCGGATGTGTACCACACCATGGGGTTTCCGCGCAGAGCGCCGAGTCTGATGCTCGAGCTGTTGAGGTATCGGCAGTTGAACAGGTAGGCGAGCTGTCCGAACACCAGCATGTTGACCGCCGCGGTCTGCGCCACCGCCAGGGGGTGCCCACCGGATTTGGCGACGAAGTACACGGCTATGGTCGCAGCGGCCACGAGGACCGAGACGAAGGCGATCATCACCAGGTCGCCGCCTGCGATCAGCGGTTCGTCCTTGGAGCGTCGGGGACGGGTCATGATGCCCGGTTCGGCGGCCTCGAAGACCAGCGCGAGCGACAGCGTCACCGCGGTGACCATGTTGACCCAGAGGATCTGGACGGGGGTCAGTGGAAGCGAGAAGCCGAACAGTATCGCGACGAGGATCACCAGCGACTGCGCACCGTTGGTCGGTAGCAGGAACAGGATGGACTTGCGGATGTTGTCGTAGATCCGACGTCCCTCTTCGACCGCGCGCTCGATGGTGGCGAAGTTGTCGTCGGCCAGGACGATGCCCGCGGCCTCCTTCGTCGCCTCGGTGCCCTTGATACCCATCGCGACGCCGATGTCGGCGCGGGTCAGCGCCGGTGCGTCGTTCACGCCGTCGCCGGTCATCGCGACGTTCTCGCCCTGTGCCTGGAGAGCGGAGACGATCCGGAGTTTGTGCTCAGGGCTGGTGCGCGCGTAGATGTCGACGTCGCCTGCGACCTCACGCAGCCGTGTCTGGCTCATCTGCTCGAGTTCTGCGCCGGTCAGTGTCGGGGCCGCGGGATCGGTGACGATGCCCATCTCGACAGCGATGGCCCGAGCGGTACCCGAGTGGTCGCCGGTGATCATCTTGACCCGGATGCCCGCGGTGTGACACTTGGCGATTGCCGAGATCGCCTCCGGGCGCGGCGGATCGACGATTCCGGCGACCCCGAGGAAGGTCAGGCCGGTCGCGACGTCATCGATTGTCAGCGCCTTGAGGTCGGGAGCCGGTCGCGTCGCGGCGGCAAGTACCCGCAGCCCCTGTGCGCTGAGTTCGTCGATGATCTGCTGCCAGCGGGCGCGGTCGAGCGGCTCGGGTGTGCCGTTCTCGTCGAGTTGGCTGGTGCTGCGGTCGAGCAGCCGGTCGGGTGCGCCCTTGACGAGTACGGCGCGTGTGCCGTCGGGTAGATCGGAGAGTATGGCCATGAATTTGTTCTCGGACTCGAAGGGCACCTCGTCGAGTCTGGGCGCGTCGTCGTCGAATCCGGCCTTCAAGGCGAGCGTTCGCAGCGCGCCCTCGGTGGGTTCGCCGACGAGCTGCCAGCGGCCGTCGATCTCGGAGACACGTGCGTCGTTGCACAGGCCCATGACCTCGACGAATTGCGTCAGGTCGGGGTGATCGCCGAGCGAGACGGCCCCGCTCTCGTCGGAGATCGATCCATGCGGGTCGTAGCCGGTTCCCTCGACCGAATACTGACTCCTTCCGGTGACCACGGTGCGCACCGTCATCTCGTTCTGGGTGAGCGTTCCGGTCTTGTCCGAGCAGATCACGCTGACCGAACCCAGGGCTTCGACCGCGGGGAGCTTGCGCGTGATCGCGTGTCTGCGCGCCATCTGTTGAACGCCGAGAGCCAGGGTGATCGTCACCACCGCCGGAAGCCCTTCGGGTATCGCAGCGACTGCGAAACCGATTGCGGCCGAGACCAGTTCGTCGATGGTGAAGTCGTGGGCCAGTTTCCCGATCACGATGATGACCGCGGCGAGCACGAGAATGGCCACGGACAGTTGCCTACCGAACTGTTCGAGTCGCCGCGTCAGCGGTGTATCGACCTGCTCGATGTCAGACACCATCGACTGGATGCGGCCGATTTCGGTCTGCTGCCCCGTGGCGGTCACCACGCCCACACCGGTACCGGCCGCCACGATCGTCCCCGAGTACGCCATGGAATGGCGGTCACCGATGCCTGCCGCGGCGTCGGCGGCGATGGTGTCCTTGTTCGCCGGAACCGACTCCCCGGTCAGCGGCGACTCCTCGATACGCAGGTTCGTGGCCTCGAGAAGTCGCATATCGGCGGGGACGCGATCGCCCGACCTGACCGACACGACGTCGCCGGGCACGACGGTGTCGGCCTCGACGTCGACCCAATCCCCGTCACGGCGGACCCGCGCGTGGAGCGACAGCATGCTGCGGATACCTGCCAGCGCGCTTTCGGCCCGACCCTCCTGGATGAATCCGACGACCGAGTTGATCACGGCGACAGCGAGGATCACGGCGAAGTCGATCCATTCGCCGAGGATCGCCTTGAGGACGCCCGCACCGATGAGGATGTAGATCAGGATGTTGTTGAACTGGGCGGCGAACCGGAGGATCGCCGGACGTGATCGTGCCTCGGCGAGCCGATTGGGACCCACGCGCTCGAGGCGCTCCGCAGCGGCGACGCTGCTGAGTCCGTCTGCGGAAGACCCGAGGGCAGCCAGCGTCTCTCTGCGTCCCTTGGCGTACGACTCGGAAACCGGCTGTGTCAACGTGAGATCCTTCGGGATCGGCGGGTGACGGACCCCGCCGTTGTCACGCTACTACCCGGGACCGCGCGGGGCGCGCCGAACGAGACCCGTCCGATACCGCCGCGACCGGGTCAGCCGGCCGGCGACGGGGCGGGAGAACTGCTGGCGACGTCGGCAGGGTTGCGCCACACGACAGGTGACGCCTTGTAGTTGAGCGCGTCGTCGCCGGTGGTGTCGGCCCAGTAGATGACCTGACGGAGCTTCTGCCCCTCGTCGGCGTAGGCGACAAGGCACGTGGCGTAGGACTCTCCGCGGCGCATCGTCTCGGGAGGTTTCGGATTGGCGCAGTCGGCGAGTGACGTCGACGGTGGCATCGTCAATGCGGCTGAGCGTCCGTCCACGGAACCGGCGAACCCGAGAACCCCGGGTGCAGGTGCCGGCCTGGCAGCCAATGACGTAACCGTCACGTACACGAAATAGGCCGTGCCACCACGCGTCTGGGCGCTCGGGACGTCCTTGCCAGGTGTGATCCCGGTGACCGTGTACATCGCCGTCGCCCCTTCGGCACGGTAGGCGTCCGCGGGCAGCACGGCGGATGCGCCGAAGTCGAGGGTGGTGCCCGGTACGGTGCGCGCCTGCTGTCCAGGGGGGACGGTCACCGCTGCCGAGCGGGGGACCGAGGTGGCTGTTTCGCCGGTGCCCGCCGAGTCCGAGGAACACGCCGCGAGACCGAGTAGCCCGGCGACACAGATCAGCGCTGCCCCGAGACGTAGCGGCGATACGGTAGTTCTCACGTGCGTAAGGTATCGGATGTGGGTTCCAAACAGGGACAAGTGGTGGCCAATGGCGCGTTCGCGCTCTTCTCACGACGACGCGCGGACGACATGAACGAACTGTTGGAGTCGATCTTCGGTCGAGAAGACATCAGGGCCGTCGGTGCCGACTGGCGCGGCATCGTCTACTTCACTCTCGACGATGACGACGAACTCGCTCCCGACACGGTCGTCGGTTTCGATCCGTCGAGCGGAGCGTCGGGGCCGCTGGCCACGCTCGACGAGGTTCGCGCGGCAGTCAACGACGGAGAGATCGCCGACGCCGTGGACGTGGCCGGGTTCGACGCCTGGCGCAGCGCGACGGGTACTCGTGATCTGGCGATGGGCGACTGCGTGCCGCCGCTGGTTCTGGAATTCCTCGGCGGCGACGCGGGTGACCGCGCCGACGAACCGCAGGATCTGATCACCTACGTCGCTGTCGCGGCAGCGCTGATGGGTCGACTAGAGGCGCTCGGGGTGCAGCCGGGTGACGAGATCCCACCCGAGGTGTTCGACGACGAGCGCTGGACCTGACTCAGGCGGTGCGCCCGCGCTCGGCGCGGTACCAGCGGACCAGGGCGTCGGTCGACGAATCTGCTTGCTGCGCCGGGGCTTCGGCATCGGTGATGACACCGAGTAGCTCCTTGGCCTGTGTCTTGCCGAGCTCGACGCCCCACTGGTCGAACGAGTTGATACCCCACAGCGTGCCCTCGACGAAGACCTGATGCTCGTAGAGCGCGATCAGCTGGCCGATCACCGAGGGCGTCAACTCGCGCGCGAGGATCGACGTCGACGGACGATTGCCCGGCATCACCTTGTGCGGCACCACTTTCTTCTCGACGCCCTCTGCCTCGATCTCCTCGGCGGTCTTGCCGAATGCGAGCACCTTGGTCTGCGCGAAGTAGTTGCTCATCAGCAGATCGTGCATCGAGCCGGTGCCGTCCGAAGTGGGGAGGTCGTCGGTGGGGTTGGCGAAGCCGATGAAGTCGGCGGGTACCAGACGTGTTCCCTGATGGAGCAGTTGGTAGAAGGCGTGCTGGCCGTTCGTTCCCGGTTCGCCCCAGAAGACCTCGCCGGTGTCTGTGGTGACGTGCTCGCCGTCGGCCTTCACCGACTTGCCGTTGGACTCCATCGTCAACTGCTGCAGGTAGGCCGCGAAACGTGCCATGTCATTGGAGTACGGAAGCACCACGCGTGACTGGGCGTCCCAGAAATTCGAGTACCAGAATCCGATCAACGCGAGGAGCACCGGCGCGTTGCTCTCCAGTGGCTGTGTGCGGAAGTGCGTGTCGACGGTGTGGAATCCGGCGAGGAACTCGGCGAAACGTTCCTTGCCGATCGCGGCCATCACCGACAATCCGATGGCCGAGTCCACCGAATAGCGTCCACCGACCCAATCCCAGAAGCCGAACATGTTGACCGGATCGATCCCGAAGTCCGACACCGCCTGTGCATTGGTGCTGACGGCGGCGAAGTGCTTGGCGACGGCGTCCTCGCCCGCACCGAGTTTGTCGAGGAGCCAGCGTTTGGCCGCCGCCGCGTTGGTCAGCGTCTCCAGCGTCGTGAAGGTCTTGGAGGCGACGATGAACAGGGTCTGCTCGGCGTCGAGGTCGGCGAGGGTCGCCACCATGTCGGCCGGGTCGACATTGGAGACGAAGTGGCAGCGGATGTCGGTGTCCACGTAGTGCCGCAGTGAGCCGTACACCATGACGGGACCGAGGTCGGAGCCGCCGATTCCGATGTTGACGACGTCGGTGATGGGTTTTCCGGTGTGTCCCTTCCACTCACCGCTGCGCAACTTGTCGGTGAATGCGCCCATCGCGTCGAGGACCTCGTGGACGTCGTGAACGACGTCCTGGCCGTCGACCACGAGCTGGGCGTCGGCGGGCAGGCGTAGCGCGGTGTGCAGCACGGCGCGGTCTTCGGAAGTGTTGATGTGCACGCCCGCGAACATGTCGTCGCGGTGGTGTTCGAGGTTTGCCTCGCGCGCGAGTGAGAGGAGGAGATCGATTGTCTCGGAGTCGATGCGGTGTTTGGAGTAGTCGATGTGGAGGTCTCCGACATCGATCGTGAACTCGGTACCACGCGACGGGTTGTCGGCGAACAGATCACGGAGATGTCGCGCGGCGACCTGCGGCTGGTGCGCCGCCAGCGCCTGCCAGGGTTGAGTCGCTGTGATGTCCTTGCCGCTGCTGGAGACGTCGGTGCCCATGGGTCCACACTATGTGCTCGGTGGTTCGTGCGTGCCCTGATGAGGGTTCGGGGAGACGTCTCGTTACCGTCGGTTCACCATCGTGGAACCGACACGGCATCATCGACCGAGCGGACCCCTGCCGAGGCGCAGCAACAACATGGCGAGGGTGTGGCCTTCCTGGCCGAGGTCGGCGAAGCGGTCGATGACCTTGACCTCACGGGAATGCACGAGTCGGGGACCACCCGACGCCATCCGTGTCGCGCCGACCTTCTTCGACACTGCGGTTCTGCGCTTGATCGCGGCGAGGATGATGGCGTCGAGGCGGTCGATCTCGACCCGGAGGTCGTCGATCTCGTCGGACAGACCCTCGATCGAGGGATCGAGTTGGTAGTAGTCGAGGTCGATGGACTTCTCGAACGGCACCGACGACGAACCCGATGACGAATCGGGGGTCTTCGCAGGGGTCTGATCGTCACTCGCATCGCTCACCGGGGTGATTTTGCCACGCGCCACCCGCGACGGTTCTACTAGATCCCATGCCGAGCAGCTCGACGGTGACGTCGCATTCACGCACACCCGACGAGTCGGGTCGACGAGGCTCGCTCACAGGTCGGATCGGTTACATCACGATCGTGACGGCAATGGTGTTGATCGTCGCGCACCTGGTGATCAGGGCGTGGTTGGTGGCCACAGGCAACTTCTACTGGGACGACCTCGTTCTCATCGGCCGCGCGTCAACACAATCCGTGTGGTCGTGGGACTACCTCGGGCACAGTCATGACGGTCACTTCATGCCCGCCGCGTTCCTGGTGGCGGGCATCTCGACGCTCGCCGCGCCGGTCAACTGGTTGGTTCCGGCCGTGACGCTGGTGGTTCTGCAGGGTCTCGCATCGCTGTCGGTGTGGCGGATGATCCGCGTGGTGCTCGGGGCAGCGGGCGATCGGCTGGGTGCGCGACGTCCCGCGATCGAGGTGGGTGCTCTGGCCGCCCTGGCCTTCTATCTGTTCACACCGCTGACCGTGCCCGCGTACATCTGGTGGGCTGCCGGGCTCAATTCGCTGCCCATGCAGGCGGCGATGGCGTGGATCGTCGCCGACGCGGTGTTGCTGTGCACCGGTCGCGTGTCGGATTCGTCGCGCAGGTTCGTCGTGATCAGGTCGACGGTGATCTTCGTCGTGGCCCTCGCGTTCTTCGAGAAGTCGCTGTTCATCCTGCCTGTGGCCTTCATCGCCGCCGTGTTGACCGTGCGTGTCCCCACGGGCTCCGACGGCACCGGCAACACGGCCGACGGCACCGGGAAAACCGCCGACGGCACCGGTGACGGGGTGCCGCGTACGCCGCTCGTCGTCGCGTTCACGCGTGGGCGCGCTCTCTGGACGCCGCTGGCCGTGGTGTTCGTGGTGTGGGTCATCGTCTATTTCTCTGTCTCCGACGCGACGGCAGGCACCCACTCGGTGACGCAAACCGCGCAGCTGGTGTGGCGGTCGATCAACAAGGCGCTGGTGCCCTCCCTCATCGGAGGTCCGTGGGACTGGGAACGCTGGGTGCCGAGTCCGCCCATGGGTTTCCCCGCCGTGTGGATGATCGTCGTCGGGTGGGTTGTGGTGGCCGGGTTCGTCCTCTGGGCGATCAGGACGCGGGCCGGCGCGATCGGCGTACTGATCGCCATGGCGCTCTACGTCGTGGTCGCGCAGATCCCGCCCATGTGGAACCGGTCGAGCGCCAACACCCCACTCGAACTCGCGCAGACCATGCGCTATCTGCCCGACGCAGCGTTGGTGTTGTCCCTGGGTTTCGTGCTGCTGCTGGTGTCGCCGGCGCGGGTGCCCGGCCCGCGCGCCGGGGTCTCGGCCAGGCACGCCCACGGCGCGGACACCTCGACCTCACCTCTGGTGCTGGCGGGGGTGATGGCGGTGGCGTTCGCGGTCGCGTCGTCGATCATCTCCACCGCGGCCTATTCGACGTCGTGGCGCGACGATCCGACCGGTCCCTACCTCGCGAACGCAAAGCGGGCGCTCGCCGCGAACAAGGACACCACGATGTTCGATCAGGCGCTCCCGCTCGAGGTGCTGCTGCCGGTGGCCTACCCCGAGAACCAGATCAGCCACACGTTCGGGCGGCTGCGTGACCGCCCGACGTTCGGCGACCACACCGACCGCCTCGTGGTGCTCGACAACTCGGGCAATGCGGTGCCGGGCGCGGTGACTCCACGACGGAGCATCCCTGCCGGGCGCGGTTCCTGCACGAAACCGGAGCTCGACGGCCCGCGTCGCCTCTCGCTCGACGGCCCGTTGATCCAGTGGCGATGGACGATCGCGTTGGGGTACTGCGCCAATTCCGCTGGCCAGCTGCGCCTTTCGCTAGACGGTGGGGCGCCCGTGACGGTGCCGGTGGACGCTGGTCTGCACGTGGTCTATGTGCAGCTCGACGGCCACGGCACCGAACTCGACGTGCGGCCCCTCTCGCCGGGGCTCGCCGTGCACACCGGCGCGGGACGGGTCGGAGAGGTCGTCGACGCGCGACTCCTCGGCGGCTGAGGTGTCGGTGGGGGCGGGTAACCTGGACTCTCGATGACCAGTTCCACCCGCCCCACTCCCGACGCCGGTAGCCGCACACCCGTCACCCACGCCCAGGCAGCACGCTCCGACGACGCTTCCGCACGCCTTCTGGCAGGACTCAATCCGCAGCAACGTGCAGCGGTGCTCCACAGCGGATCGCCGCTGCTGATCGTCGCAGGTGCGGGGTCGGGCAAGACGGCGGTGTTGACACGACGCATCGCCTACCTGCTCGCCGAGCGCGACGTGTCGCCCGGTCAGGTCCTCGCGATCACCTTCACCAACAAGGCCGCAGCCGAGATGCGCGAACGCGTCATCGGTCTCGTCGGTCCGCGCGCCAACTTCATGTGGATCTCCACCTTCCACTCGACGTGCGTGCGCATCCTGCGTGCACAGTCGGCTCTGCTCGAAGGGCGCAACTCGAACTTCTCGATCTACGACGCGGACGACTCCAAGCGTCTGCTCGGCATGATCATCAAAGACCTCGACCTCGACCCCAAGAAGTTCGCACCACGCGGCGTCTCGGTGATCGTTTCCAACTACAAGAACGAGCTCGTCACCCCCGACGAGGCGATCGCCGCGACGGCCGACGGCGACCCCACCGAACAGGCGATCGCGCAGATCTACGCCGAGTATCAGCGCAGGCTGCGCACCGCGAACGCCTTCGACTTCGACGACCTGATCGGTGAGACCGTCGGACTGTTGCAGCGGCACCCGGAGGTTGCCGAGTACTACCGTCGACGCTTCCGTCACGTACTCGTCGACGAGTATCAGGACACCAACCATGCGCAGTACGTGCTGGTGCGTGAACTGGTGCTCGGCGGTGGATCCGACGATTCGCCCGGGGAGCCGGGCGTGGGCGGACGGGCGGTCGACCCGTCGGAGTTGTGCGTCGTCGGCGATGCCGATCAGTCCATCTATGCGTTCCGTGGTGCGACGATCCGCAACATCGAGGAGTTCGAACGCGACTTCCCGAATGCCGAAACCATTATGCTCGAACAGAATTACCGCTCGACGCAGACGATCCTGTCTGCTGCGAACGCGGTGATCGCACGCAACCCGAATCGTCGTGAGAAGCGTCTGTGGACCGACTCGGGCGACGGCGAACTGATCGTCGGGTACGTCTCGGATTCCGATCGCGACGAGTCGATGTTCATCGGCACCGAGATCGAGCGGCTCACCGACCACACGATCGGTGGAGTGTCGGAGTCGTACAAATACTCCGACATCGCCGTGTTCTACCGCACCAACACCGGTTCGCGACCGATCGAAGAAGTCTTCGTGCGCCACGGGATTCCGTACAAGGTGGTCGGCGGGACCAGGTTCTACGAGCGCAAGGAGGTCCGCGACGTCGTGGCCTATCTGCGCACCGTCGCCAACCCCGACGACTCGGTGAGCCTGCGCCGCATCCTCAACACCCCGCGACGCGGGATCGGCGACCGCGCCGAGGCGTGCGTCGCGGTACATGCCGAGAACACCGGTGCCAGCTTCTACCAGGCGCTGCTCGACGGTGCCGACGGCAGGGTTCCGCTGCTCAATTCGCGTGCGGTCAAACAGATCAGCGGGTTCGTCGAGCTGATCGAGGGATTGCGGCGCGACTTCCTGACCACCTTCGGGCAGGCCGACGATGAGGCGACCGACGTCGCGACGGTCTCTGACGCGACGGAGGAGGGTGCCGACATCGGCGAGCTGGTGGCCGCGATCGTCGACCGTAGTGGATACCGCGCCGAACTGGAGGGCTCGAGCGACCCGCAGGATGCCGCACGACTCGACAACCTCAACGAACTGATCTCTGTCGCAGCCGAATTCAGCATGGAGGCGGCTGCCGAAGCGGAGGTCGACGACGGTCTGGACGTTGGCGAGGATGTGGGTGGCACCGATGGCGAACCCGAGCCCGGATCGCTCGCGGCGTTTCTCGAGAAGGTCGCTCTCGTCGCCGACGCCGATCAGGTGCCGGACGAGGGTGACGGTGTTGTCACGCTGATGACCCTGCACACCGCCAAGGGTCTCGAGTTCCCGGTTGTCTTCGTCACCGGCTGGGAGGACGGGCATTTCCCGCACATGCGTGCGCTGGGCGATCCTGCGGAGTTGAGTGAGGAACGTCGACTCGCCTACGTCGGCATCACCCGCGCGAAGGAACGGCTGTATCTGACCCGGTCGATGACCCGCGCGTCGTGGGGGCAGCCGGTCTCGAATCCGGAATCCCGGTTCCTGCAGGAGATCCCGCAGCACCTCATCGACTGGCGGCGCACCGAGCCCAAGCGCGGCATGCGTGGATTCGGTTCCAGCGGAGGAGTTTTCGGACGCTCGGACGGCGGATCGTCGCGTACGCTCGGCCGTTCGCAGTACTCGACCGACCCCAATCGGGGTCGCAACAGGCAGATCCATCTCGACGTCGGCGATCGACACAACCATCCCAAGTACGGGATGGGCAAGGTGGTCGGCAAAGAGGGCAGTGGGGCCACCGAGCGCGTGGTCATCGACTACGGCGGTAGCACAGGGCGCGTCACGCTGTTGACGGCAGGCGGAATCCCCGGGGAGAAGCTCTGAGCCGCGCTGGACGGCGTTGCCCGGAGTTCAACCCTGGCGGGAGGCTCACTCCAGGGGCCGGGCGTGCGTCTAGGGGCCGGGAGTGTCGCTGTAGGTAAGAGAGAGTGGCTAAAGGGCCGGGGTGTCGGTCAGCCCGTGTAAGCCGACATCCGGACGCCGTGCTCGGCGAGCCACGGAGCCGGGTCGATCTTGGTGGTGCCGTTCTTCCAGACCTCGAAGTGGCAGTGCGGGCCCGTTGACTGGCCGTCGGACCCGACGAGTCCGATGACGTCGCCCGCCTTGACCGTCTGGCCCTTCTGGACGAGTACGCCGCTCGAGTACATGTGGCCGTACACGGTGACGGTGCCGTCCGATGCCTGGACCTGAATCCAGTTGCCGAAGCCCGACGCGGGGCCGGCTTCCTTGATGACGCCATCGGTCGCCGCGTGAATGGGAGTGCCCAGCGGCGCGGCGAAGTCGACGCCTCCGTGCATCGACCCCCAGCGCATCGCGAAGCCCGAGGTGAATTGGTAGATGCCGAGTGGGATCGGCGACTCGAAGTATGGCCGGCTCGCGGCAGCCTTGCGAGCGGCCTCGTCCTTGACGAGCTGTTCGCCCTCTGCGAGCTGAGAGGTGAACACGCTCATGTCCTGCGAGGAGGTGTCAGCCGCAGCGATTCCCGGCCCGAGGTCGGGAGTGGGTGCTGCGTTGTCGACATTCGCGGCGTTGGCGGGCGACGACGACGGTGCCGGCGCCTTGTCGGCGGTGCCGGCGTGAGCGGCGGCGGCGACGGCTGCGCCTGCTGCCATGGCGATGAGCGCGGCACGACCTCCGCGGAGGGCGGTCGGCGGGGCCGCGAGCCGATGCTTGCCGCGGGTACGTGTTCGACCGGGCCCGGGTATCTGCCGGAACGGCTTCTCGGCGGGCCGCATGTCGATCTCGCCGCTGAGGGGCGAGTCGACGTCGGCGTGGGGGAACGAGTCGAGCTGTGCGCCCTCGCTCTCGAAGGGGTCGTCGGCGTATGCCTCGAAGCCACCCTCGGGGATCAGGATGTCCTGTGTCAGCTCAGAGCGCGTCGGGCGGTAGTACGGCTCCCATGTCGACGGCGACCACGACTCCTGGTCTGCGGCGCTGTCGACGGCCCAGGGATCGTAGGAGTCGAGCTCGTCGATCGGAATGATCGCGGTCATCTCTTCGGCCGGGATGTCGTCGTACGTAGTGCCGCGTCGTGATGTCGCGGTGACGACCGTCGACGTCGACCTGCCCGGAGCTCCGCGTTCCGCCAAGTCGCCCACCTCGATTCCTGTTTCTTCGCTCCCGATATCGGTCGTTGTTACTGTTCGTGACCGATTCGTGATCCGTTCTGCTCGACTGACGGTAACGAAACGATTGCGGCAAGTCCAACGATCAGAGGAAAGAACCCGTCCAAATGTGAGCTGGGTCACCGTTCAACGGGTGCTGTGTACCTATCCCGAACATGATGTTCTCGATGTTGAATCTCGCCCAAATCCGTTGCGCTACGCCCTTCTTGCCGACTTCGTGCCCGGATGTTCCGAACCGGAGGCAGACTCTATACGAGGAGCGCGGCGCAGCGATCGAGGGCTGGTCGCCTGCGGCCCGATCACAACCGAACGAGTGATCTGTCGCACAAGGCGCGGAGGTCCTCTCTATGGCTGTATCCGGCAGGTTTAGAGTCCGATATGGCCCGTGTTACACCCAACATCAGCGGGCACAACGACGAAATGGTGAGCTGAATGGATCTCTTCGAATACCAGGCGAAGGAACTGTTCGCCAAGCATGGGGTTCCCACCACACCCGGTCGGGTCACCGACTCCGCCACCGATGCACGCGCGATTGCCGAGGAAATCGGTAAGCCCGTGATGATCAAGGCGCAGGTCAAGACCGGCGGACGTGGCAAGGCAGGCGGCGTGAAGTACGCCGCGACCCCTGACGACGCGCAGACCAACGCAGAAAACATCCTGGGCCTCGACATCAAGGGGCACATCGTCAAGAAGCTCCTCGTGGCAGAGGCGAGCGACATCGCCGAGGAGTACTACATCTCGTTCCTTCTCGATCGCGCCAACCGCACCTACCTGGCCATGTGCTCGGTGGAAGGCGGCATGGAGATCGAAGAGGTAGCAGCGACCAAGCCGGAGCGCCTGGCCAGGATTCCTGTCGACGCGGTCAAAGGCGTCGACGTCGCAACCGCGCGATCGATCGCCGAGCAGGGCCACTTGCCCGCCGAGGTACTCGACGCCGCCGCGGTGACGATCGCCAAGCTGTGGGAGGTCTTCGTCGGAGAAGACGCCACGCTGGTGGAGGTCAACCCGCTGGTCAGGACGCCCGACGATCAGATCCTCGCGCTCGACGGCAAGGTGACGCTCGACGAGAACGCCGACTTCCGTCATCCCGATCACGCCGAGTTCGAGGACAAGGACTCGACGGATCCGCTGGAGCAGAAGGCCAAGGAGAACGACCTCAACTACGTCAAGCTCGACGGACAGGTCGGCATCATCGGCAACGGTGCGGGTCTCGTCATGAGCACCCTCGACGTGGTCGCCTACGCAGGCGAGAACCACAACGGCGTCAAGCCCGCCAACTTCCTCGACATCGGCGGTGGCGCCTCGGCAGAGGTGATGGCCGCCGGTCTCGACGTGATCCTCGGCGACGACCAGGTCAAGAGTGTTTTCGTGAACGTCTTCGGTGGCATCACGGCGTGTGACGCCGTCGCCAACGGCATCGTCGGTGCTCTGAACAAGCTCGGCGACGAGGCGAACAAGCCCCTGGTGGTCCGTCTCGACGGCAACAAGGTCGAAGAGGGCCGCAAGATCCTGGCCGATGCGAATCACCCGCTGGTGACGCTCGCCGAAACAATGGACGCCGGCGCCGACAAGGCCGCCGAGCTGGCGAGCAAGTAAGGGGCCGCATCAATGTCGATCTTTCTGAACAAGGACAACAAGGTCATCGTCCAGGGCATCACCGGTGGCGAGGGAACCAAGCACACCGCTCTGATGCTCAAGGCGGGCACCAATGTCGTCGGCGGCGTGAACGCACGCAAGGCCGGAACGACCGTCACCCACAAGGACAAAGACGGCAACGACATCGAACTGCCCGTCTTCGGAAGCGTCGCCGAGGCGATCGAGAAGACGGGCGCCGACACGTCGATCGCATTCGTTCCGCCGAAGTTCTCCAAGGACGCGATCATCGAGGCGATCGACGCGGAGATCCCGCTGCTGGTCGTGATCACCGAGGGCATCCCGGTGCAGGATTCCGCCTACGCGTGGGCCTACAACGTGGACAAGGGCACCAAGACGCGCATCATCGGTCCGAACTGCCCGGGCATCATCACCCCGGAGGAGTCGCTGGTGGGGATCACCCCGGCGAACATCACCGGTAAGGGCCCGATCGGTCTCGTGTCGAAGTCGGGCACCCTGACCTACCAGATGATGTACGAGCTGCGTGACCTCGGCTTCTCGACCGCAATCGGTATCGGCGGCGACCCGGTCATCGGCACCACGCACATCGACGCGATCGAGGCCTTCGAGAAGGACCCCGACACGAAGGTGATCGTGATGATCGGCGAGATCGGTGGCGACGCCGAGGAGCGTGCTGCCGAGTACATCAAGGCCAACGTCTCGAAGCCCGTGGTCGGATATGTCGCGGGCTTCACCGCGCCCGAGGGCAAGACGATGGGTCACGCCGGTGCGATCGTGTCGGGTAGTTCCGGCACCGCGCAGGCGAAGAAGGAAGCCCTCGAGGCCGCAGGCGTCAAGGTCGGCAAGACGCCGAGCGAAACCGCGAAGCTGGCTCGCGAGCTGTACGAGAACCTGTGACCGCGTAGTCTCCGATTCTCCGGGCACCCCCGGTGCGGCCATTCGGGCCGCACCGGGGGTGTCTTGTTGTCGGCGTGCTGTGGTCTCTCGGGTGAGATACTGCACGGGTGACCAACGATGCCGCGGCTGCCAAGGCGGGCCAGAGTGCGGTACTCGGCGTGATGAGGCTTCCGTTCCGCGCCGCGTCGGCGATGGTCGACGCGGCCGAGCGCGTGCCGCTGGCGGGGTCGGTTGTCCGTGATGGCCGACGCGCAGTGCACACCGCGATCGAATCCGCGGAGGCGTTGGCAACCGTTGGCACGCGCACCGGTCTGGCGGCGCTGATCCGCGAGGTCGTCGATGCGTTCACCTCCGAAATCGACCTCACCGCGCTGGTGCTCGACAACGTGGACCTCGACAGGATCATTGCTTCGGTCGACATGAACGCGATCGTCGACCTCCTCGATCTCGACGCCATCGTCGCGCGGGTCGATCTCGATGCCGCAGTCGCGCGGGTGGACCTCGATGCCGCAGTCGCGCGGGTGGACCTCGATGCCGCGGTCGCGCGGGTCGACGTCGACAAGATCATCGACCGCGTCGATGTGGACAGGGTGATCTCGCGCGTCGACATCGAGGCGGTCATCGCCGGCGTCGACCTCGACGCGGTCATCGATACCGTCGACCTCGACCGTGCCGTTTCGCACGTCGACATCGACGCCGTGATCAACCGCGTCGACCTCATCGGGCTCGCCGATGTCATCATCGACGGTGTCGACCTGCCCGGAATCATCCGCGAGGCGAGTACCTCGGTGACCTCGGACGTGATGACCGACGTGCGCAGTACCAGTGAACGAGCCGACGACGCCGTCGCCGACATGGTGGGCCGTCTGCTGCGCCGACGTGTGGTTGCGGAGGTGGAGTCCGGTGAGCGTGACTGAATCTCACCCCGATTCCTCCCAGCCCGATCCTTCCCATTCCGATGTGTCCGGGCAGGGGACGGGCCACGAACGCGACGGCGCGCGCGACTCCTCCGACGTCGTGTCCGGTGATCGGGCTGTACGCCGCGAGGCGCGAAAGAACCAGTTCCACGCCGTTCACGACACCTCGAAGTCGGCGGGGATCGTGAGCCGCGGGGTAGGCGCGGTGATCGACCTGATCGTCGTGCTGGTCATCATGAGCGCCATCTATCTGGGAGTCGTGATGGCCAGGCTCCTCTACAACGTCCACGACTTCTCGATGCCGAGCACCAACGGGTTCTTCACGATCGGCGCGTTCATCGTCGTGTCGATCGTGTATCTCGCCAGCTGTTGGGCTGTGTCGGGCCGGACGCTCGGCAGCGTGGTGATGGGGATTCGTGTGGTGAACCGCAAGGGAAACCGTCTACGCCCGACAATCGCCGTGCTGAGGTCGGTGATCTGCGTGTTCTTCGCCATCGGCCTGTTGTGGGTCGGTGTCGACAGCAGACGACGGTCGGTGGCCGACGTGCTGCTGCGCACGCGAGTCGTGTACTCGCGCTAGCTCTGTCACCCCGGGTGAGAACACGACTACCGTGACTGTGTGGGCGAATCGGATCGGCTTTCGGCAATCGACATGGTGACCACACTGGTCGACGAGGGTACCTGGCGGTCTTGGGACACAGCGCCCGCATACGTCGCACTCGATGCCACGTATGCGGCCGCGCTCGGCAGGGCGCGCAGACGTACCGGTGTCGACGAATCGGTGATCACCGGCGTCGGGGAGGTCTCCGGTAGCCCGATTGTGCTGGTGGTCAGCGAGTTCGGATTCCTGGCCGGCTCCATCGGGCAAGCGGCCGGGGAGCGAGTGGTCGCCGCCGTCCGCCGTGCGACTCGTGAGCGGCTGCCGGTCTTGGCACTGCCGGCGTCGGGTGGAACCCGGATGCAAGAGGGAACGGTGGCTTTCCTACAGATGGCGGCCATAGCCGAGGCCGTCGAATGTCATCGGCGGGCGGGCCTGCTGTATCTGGTGTATCTACGCGATCCGACGACGGGCGGTGTGTTCGCATCGTGGGGATCCATGGGGCACATCACCTGGGCCGAACCCGGCGCGCTCATCGGCTTCCTCGGCCCGCGCGTGTTCGAGGGGCTGCACCACACAGCATTTCCCGAGGGCGTGCAGGTGTCGGAAAACCTTGCTGCACAAGGCATCGTCGACGCGTTGGTGCCGGTGGACGAGCTCGCGCAACGCGTCGGCAGCGTCGTCGACCTGCTCGTCGAGACCGACGATTCTCCCGCGGAGCCGATTTCGTCTCCCGCGGAGCCGATTTCGTCGCCCGCGGAGCCGACTTCGTCCCAGCCGGAGCCGACTTCGTCGCTGAGCGGGTCTGCCGCGATGAGCTCGTGGGACCACGTGCGCGCGACGCGCGCTCCCCACCGACCTGGGCTGCGGCAACTGCTGACCGACGAGACAGCGGTGATCCACGACGTCGGACCGATCATCTTGGCGCTGAGTCGATTCGGGCGGACCACGGCTGTCGTGATCGGTCAGGATCGGGCAGTCCAGGCGCAGGGGCGGCTCGTCGGGCCCGCGGATCTGCGGGTCGCGCGTCGAGGCATGGTTGTGGCCACAGAACTGCGGCTGCCCGTCGTCACGGTGATCGACACCCCCGGCGCCGACCTGTCCGTCGCCGCGGAGGAGGGCGGACTCGCGCGTGAGATCGCGCTCTGCCTGGCGGATCTCATTGCGGTCCCGCGTCCCACGGTGTCGGTCTTGCTCGGTGAAGGGGCCGGAGGCGCGGCACTTGCGTTGTTCCCCACGGATCGTCGACTTGCTGCACACGACGCGTGGCTGTCGCCCCTACCGCCCGAGGGTGCGAGTGTGATCGTGCACCGCGACACCGCCCACGCACCTGAACTCGCTGCGGCACAGGGCATTGTCGCCACCGACCTCGCCGACCGGGGCGAGATCGACGATCTCGTGTACTGGGGCCCCGACGCCGCAGAGGGTCTCCGTGCGCATATCGGGCGGACGCTGACGGGACTCGCGCCCGATCGTGCACGGCGCGTGCATCACTCGACAACCGTGAGTCGGAGCCGCACCCTCGCCGTTGGCGCAATCATCCGCGACGACCGCGGCCGCTTCCTGCTGGTCCAGCGCCTGCGTGACCCGCAGGCGGGGCGGTGGACGGTACCCGGCGGGAAGGTCGACCCGGTGGATACCGTCGGCCCGAACGGAATCCGTGACGATGCGGACGTGCTCGTCGCAGCAGTGATTCGCGAGATCGCCGAGGAGACGGGAATCGACGTCATGGTCGGCACCGAGGCCTGGGTGGTCGAGATACCCGACGGGAAGGGAGGGGTGTTCGAGATCCACGACTTCGTCGCCGTCCCGGTCGGGGGTGCACTGCGCGCCGCCGACGATGCGGCGGACGCCGGGTGGTTCACCGTCGACGAGATGCGCGCACTGCCGCTGACCGACGGACTGATCGAGCACCTGACGGCGGGCGGGTTCATCGAATGAAGCCGCTCCGATTCGCCGTGAACACAATCCGGCAGGCGGGCCAGTACTTTGGGAACTGGCTGGCTCGCCGCGCACGCCACCGATGACACCGCGCGGCACCGACGACCGAGGAGCGAGATGACCGACCTTCTGCCTCTGGACCCCGACGAATTGCTCACGACGACCCGCTCGGTTCGCAAGCGACTCGACCTGGAGCGACCTGTTCCGATCGAGGTGGTCCGCGAAGCGCTCGAGGTCGCGATCCAGGCCCCGACCGGGTCGAACGCGCAGGGGTGGCATTGGATCGTCATCACCGACACCGACCTCAAGCGTCAGGTCGCCGACTACTACGCCCGCTCGTTCGCCGCATATTCGGCGCAGCGGACGGTGTCGACCGAGACCGCCCGACGAGTCGCGGCCAGTGCCCAGTACCTCGCCGACGTGATGGGTGAGGTACCCGTGTTGGTGCTGGGCGCGATCAAGACGGGCGGCGAGTTGCCCGAGGGAAATCAGGCCGGGGTGTGGGGATCACTGCTTCCCGGCGCCTGGAGTCTGATGCTGGCACTGCGGGCACGCGGACTCGGCTCGGCGTGGACGACCTTGCACCTGACCTACGAGCAGGAGGTGGCCGACCTGCTCGGTATCCCCGACGGAGTACACCAGGGCGTACTCCTGCCGATCGCCTACACCCAGGGCACCGACTTCTCACCGGCGCAACGCAAGCCGCTCGACGACGTCTTGCACGTCAACGGTTGGTGATCGACGCGGCGGAACACGTCGCGTGCTCGACCGTCCCGACGGTAGATTCGATGGCACCATGAGCCCAGCAGACCCCGTCGAGGCCCCAACGCGCGCAACACCGGTCACCCCGCCGCTCACCAAACGTGGTGAGGCGAAGGCTGCTCGGCGTCGGGAAATGCTCGACGCCGCTGCGCGCCAGATGGCCGCCAGGGGATTCGCCGGGGTGCGTCTCGAGGACATCGGCGGCGCCGTCGGTGTCAGCGGACCCGCGATGTATCGACATTTCGCGTCGAAGACCGACCTTCTCGACCAGATGCTGCTCGACATCAGCCACCGGCTCCGCGACGGGGGCGCCGAGGTCGTCGACCGCGGACTACCGCCCGCCGAGACGCTTGAGGCGTTGATCCACTTCCACATCGACGTCCTGGTCAGTAAACCCGACCTGATCGTCGTGCAGGATCGAGACCTGCACAACCTGACACCCGCAGCCAATCACGAGGTGCGGTCGCTGCAGCGCCGCTACGTCGAGCAGTGGGTGGACGTCCTGCTCGCACTGATGACCGAACGCGGTGTGACTCTGGCGCGGCAGGAGGCCCGCGTTCGTGTGCACGCGATGTTCGGCCTGCTCAACTCCTCGCCGCGACTGCCCGCGCTCGACAGCGATCGCCTGCGCGCCGTCCTGACGGCGATGGCCACCGCCGCGCTGGAGTCCGCGCAGTAGCGCGGTGGCTCCGGGGGTCGACCCTGCTTCAGGGCCGGCGCCGCGCCGAAAGTAGGGGAAGGCGCTGAAAGTAGGGGAAGGGATGTTTCCGCTAGTTTTGGGCGTTTCCGCGGGTTGTTTCTGGGGGAAGCGTCGAAAACCCGCGGGAGGGTTCAGGGCGGGCCCGTGCTGAAAGTAGGGGAAGGTTCTGCGCTGGGTTCTTCCGCTGGTTTTGGGCGTTTCCGCGGGTTGTTTCTAGGGGAAGCGTCGAAAACCCGCGGAAGGGTCCAGCGGGACAGCGCTGAAAGCAGGGGAAGGGTCCGCGCCCGACCCTTCCCCTACTTTCCACCCCACCCCACCCCAGTCCGGGCAGCCACCCCGGTCGGGCAGCGGTGTCAGATGCCCAACTCGGCTCGGCGCCGCTCGACCTCTGCGCGATACTTCGCGACGTTGTCCATCTTGATCTGCTCGTAGCCGCGGACCATGTCGGGTAGACCCGCCAGCTCGACGAGCGCAGACAGTCGGCCAGGCTCGGCGGTCGCGGAAGCGAGGGCACCGAGAATGGCGTCGACGAGATCGGAATACTCGACGACGAGCTCGCGCTCGGTGCGTCGGATCTCGGTGTAGCCGAACGGATCGAGGCGCGTGCCGCGCAACTTCTTCATCTTCGCGAGCCCGGCGAGCACGGGCGCGGTGCGGGCGCCGAACGCCATCTTCTCCTTGCGGCCCAGTGCACGCAGCAGCGGGGGGTGCAACCGTACGGCGACTTTCGCGTCGTCGCCGTACTCGCCCGCGATCTGCGCGGCGAATGCCGGGTCGGCGGTCAGTCGTGCCACCTCGTACTCGTCCTTGTACGCCATGAGCTTGTACAGATTACGGGCGACGGCGTCGACGAGTTCGGGACTACCCGACTCGCGTGCCACCCGGCCGACGACGTCGAGATATGCACCGGCGTAACGTTCGTCGGCGTA
The DNA here is from genome assembly GCF_000248075.1 of Gordonia otitidis NBRC 100426. Classification (GTDB taxonomy): domain Bacteria; phylum Actinomycetota; class Actinomycetes; order Mycobacteriales; family Mycobacteriaceae; genus Gordonia; species Gordonia otitidis. The sequence goes on from NZ_BAFB01000108.1 coordinate 23,279, forward strand.
GACGACGAGCTCGTCGACGCGGATTCCGACCGTATAGGCGAGGTCGTCGCTGAGGCCGAGGTGCGCAATCTGTCCACGAGCGAACGAACTGGGCTCCACCGCAACGGGTTCGACACCCGCCGCGGTGATCTCGTGCGAGACCGCCTCCGGGTCCTCGATGACCTGGCGTCCGCGTCGGAATGCCTGGAGGTTGGCCGCGACGGCGACGCCGTTGAGTTCGACGGCGCGTTCGATCGCCTCCGCCGAGATCGGTAGTGCGCCGGTCTGATACGCCGCGCCCACCATCACCATGTTGGCGAACTGCTCGTCGTCGAACAGCTCGGTCGCGAGCGCGCCCGCGTCGAGATAGGCCGCCCGCGACACCCTGGCGTCGATCGATTCGTGCACCGAGACGTCGGCGGGGAAGCCCACCGACGTGTCGATGACCATGGCGCCGGTGGGGATTCGGGTCGTCGAGACCACCGCGACGGTGCGGTCGGGTGCGGTCACCTTCAGATTCGCCGGATCGGTCCCGACGATGGAGTCGCATGCGAGGTACAGGTCGCAGGTGTCGGCCGCGGCCTTGGCGGCCTGTTCGATGAGGCGCAGGTCGGCTCGACCAGCGTCGGGACCGGCCGAGGACAGCGCGGAGACCTTGATGTCACTGACCACGGCACCGCCCTTCTGCGCGAGGCCGGTCATGTCGACGGTCCTGGCCGCATGTCCGTCGAGGAACGCCGCGGTGGCGAGGATCTGCGACACGGTGACCACCCCGGTACCGCCGATTCCCGTGATACGCATCGTGAAATCGGTGCCCGCCGTGACTGGCCGTGAGGTCGAGGGAGTGGGGATTGCAGCGGCGTCGATCTCGGTTGCGCGGCGCGACTCCGGCGTGTGACCCGGCGTGACGGTGACGAACGACGGGCAATCGCCCTTGAGACAGGAGAAGTCGAGATTGCACGAACTCTGGTCGATGCGCGTCTTGCGGCCGAACTCGGTCGAGACGGGATGTACCGACAGGCAATTCGACTTCTCGCCGCAGTCACCGCACCCCTCGCAGATGCGTTCGTTGATCACGACACGCTGCGTGGGGGTGGACATCTGACCACGCTTGCGTTTACGTCGCTTCTCCGCCGCGCAGTGCTGGTCGTGGATGAGGACTGTGACACCGGGGATCCCGGCGAGATCGCGCTGTATCTCGGCGAGGTCGGACCGGTCACGCACATCGACGCCGTCCGCCAGGTCTGCCGATCGCGTGCGTGACGGATCGTCGGAGGTGACGACGATGCGCGACACACCCTCGGCGGCGAGCAATCGTGTCAGCTGTGCGAGGCTGAACTCGCCCACCGGATCCTGACCACCGGTCATCGCGACGGTGCCGTTGTAGAGCAGTTTGTAGGTGATGTTCTCACCCGATGCGACGGCGGCACGCAGGGCGAGCGACCCCGAATGCGTGAACGTCCCGTCGCCGATGTTCTGCACGAAGTGGTCGGCGGGTACGAACGGTGCCATGCCGAGCCACTGCGCGCCTTCGCCGCCCATCTGGGTGACTCCGGCGATGTCGCCCACCTGCTGCGGGTCCATCATCAGAACCATGGCGTGACAACCGATTCCGCCGCCGACGAGGGTTCCCGGACTGACCTTGGTGGAGCTGTTGTGGGGGCAGCCCGAGCAGAAATACGGGGTGCGTACCGCGAGAGGGAGCTCGATGCGAGTGGGAGATCGACGCGCATTATGTTGATCGAGCCACGTCTGTGCGGCGTCGAGGTGATGGTGTCGGGCCAGCCTCGTCGCGAGCCCGAGAGTGACTGCGTCGACGTCGAGTTCACCGAATCGGGAGAACAACGTCGACCCGTCCTCGTGGACCTTGCCGACGATGCGCGGGGCGCGGGGGTGGCGATAGAGCATGTCGCGCATCATGGTCTCGATGAAGTCGCGCTTCTCCTCGACGACGATGACCTCGTCGAGCTGACCCGCGGCGGTGTCGGTGATGAAGCGTTCGAGGATGTCGCGGTCGAGCGGATAGACCATGCCGAGCTTGAGGATGCGAATACCCGCGCGCTGCATGTCTGCTTCGTCGAGACCCATGAGGCGCAATGCATTACGCAGATCGAGGTAGGTCTTTCCGGCGGCGACCAGACCGATCCTGTCGTCGCCGCTTCGCACCGCGATCCGGTTGACGCCGTTGAGTTGCGCGTATGCGAGCGCGCGCGGGATGCGGGTGGTGAGCTGATTCTGCTCGAGCTCCATGAGATTGGCGCCGAGTAGCTTGCCGCTCGGTACGTGCGGACTCCGACCGAGATCGCCGTAGACGGGTAGTATGCGGTCGGGGTGCACCACGGCGGTCGACGAACCGTCGGCCACGTGCGCGGAGATCTTGAGCGAGGTCCACAGACCGCTGACCCGACTCATCACTGCAGCGTGCACCCCGAGGTCGAGGATGTCCTGGGAGTCGGCGGGGTAGAGGGTCGGGATGTAGAGGTCTGCGAGCGCCATCTCCGAGGTGCAGGGGACCGTCGAACTCTTGGCGGCGGGATCGTCGCCGACGAGGGCCACCGCGCCACCGTCGGGATGCGTGCCGATGAGGTTGGCGTGGCGCAGTGCGTCCGACGCCCGATCCGAGGCCCGGTGCCTTGCCGTACCAGTAGCCGACGACCCCGTTGCGTAGGTGACCGTCGTCGTCGGCCGCCAGTGGGCCTAGGGTCGGTGCCAGTTGCGATCCCATCACCGATGTCGCTGCGAGCTCCTCGTTGAGCCCTGGTCGGTGCACGACATCGAAGGGTGCGAGGAGCGACTTTCTGCGCATGAGTTCGAGGTCGAAGCCCGCCAGTGGTGATCCCTCGTAGCCGGAGACGAACGACGCCGTGCGGAGATTCTGCCTGCGGTCGATACGTGCGCGGTCGGCGATCATCCGGACGAGCGCTGTGATGCCACCGAGAAAGATCGGACCCTCTTCGCGGGTGTAGCGATCGTCGAGTGTGAAGTCACCGGGGCGCATCGACGCGCGGGGTGCTGCAGCTGCTGATGTCTTCGCGGTGGTGTCGCGCCGAAATCGGTCGGCTCGATCATCTGCGAGGGTCACGGGTTCACCTGGCCTTCGTGTTGTGTCGGCGTCGGCACCGGGTGTGGCCGACGACCTGTGGGCTGGGTCCGGGGTGGTGGACCGCACCCTCAACAGTACGAAATTGCGTGACGCGCGTCACGCTAGACCCGACAATGACTGGTAGGTGACAGCGTCCCAGCAATCGGCTAGAGTCAATTCAGTTAATTGCAGCTAACTGAAAGGTCTGACTGTGACGAGTGTGGTCTCGACAGGCTCGACCAGCGGTGGCGGCTCGACCAGCGGTGGCGGCTCGACCGGCGGAAGTGGTGCGCATCCGACCGGCCGCGAGGTGCACGAATCCCACGTCGCGACGCTGCGCGAGCGTCTCGAGCGCGTCGCGGTCGGCGGTGGTGAACGCGCTCGTGAGCGCCACATCTCCCGGGGCAAGCTACTGCCACGCGACCGGGTCGACGGTCTTCTCGACGTCGGGTCACCGTTCCTCGAGGTCGCCCCGCTCGCGGCATTCGGCATGTACGACGACAAGGTTCCGTCGGCGGGCGTGATCGCCGGTGTCGGGCGTGTGGCTGGTCGCGAATGCATGATCGTCGCCAACGATGCGACGGTGTCGGGCGGCACCTACTACCCGATGACGGTCAAGAAGCATCTGCGTGCGCAGGAGATCGCCGCAGCGAATCGTCTGCCCTGCATCTACCTCGTCGACTCGGGCGGGGCGATGCTGCTCCAACAGGACGAGGTGTTTCCCGACCGCGAGCACTTCGGCCGCATCTTCTACAACCAGGCAACCATGAGTGCCGCGGGCATCCCGCAGATCGCCGCGGTGCTCGGGTCGTCCACCGCCGGCGGCGCCTATGTACCCGCGATGAGCGACGAGACCGTGATCGTCCGCAACCAGGGCACGATCTTCCTCGCCGGTCCGCCACTGGTGAAGGCGGCGACGGGCGAGGACGTCACCGCAGAGGACCTCGGTGGCGGTGCGATGCACTCGTCGGTGTCCGGTGTCACCGACCATCTCGTCGACAACGACCAGCAGGCGCTGGCCAAGGTGCGCGAGATCGTCGCCACGCTCGGCCCGCGTGACCCTGCACAGTGGGAAACCATCGCGCCACGCGAACCCGTACGCAGCCAGACCGACATCTACGACGTGGTCCCCACCGATGCCCGCACACCGTACGACGTGCGCCAGGTGATCGAGATCATCAGCGACGCGGGAGAGTTCACCGAGTTCAAGGCGAACTACGGCACCACGCTCGTGACCGCATTCGCGCACGTACACGGACACCCGGTCGGCTTCGTCGCCAACAACGGCGTGCTGTTCAGCGAATCGGCGCTCAAGGGAGCACATTTCATCGAACTGTGCGACCAGCGTCGAATCCCGTTGGTGTTCCTACAGAACATCACCGGGTTCATGGTCGGGCGCGCCTACGAGGAGGGCGGCATCGCCAAGAACGGCGCCAAGATGGTCAACGCCGTCGCGTGCGCGCGCGTGCCGAAGTTCACCGTGATGATCGGCGGGTCGTTCGGCGCGGGCAACTACTCGATGTGCGGCCGTGCGTACTCGCCCCGATTCCTGTGGTCATGGCCGAACGCACGCATCTCGGTCATGGGTGGACCGCAGGCCGCCGACACCCTGGCGACCGTGCGTCGCAATCAGATCGAGCGGTCCGGCGACGACTGGTCGACCGACGACGAGGAGGCGTTCAAGGCGCCGATCCGGAAACAATTCGACGAGCAGTCCGATGCCTATTATTCGACTGCGCGACTGTGGGACGACGGCATCGTCGATCCGGCACAGACCCGCACACTTCTCGGCTTGGCGCTCGAAACGGCACGCCACGCACCGCTGGCGGAACCTCGTTACGGCGTGTTCCGGATGTGACCACGCGATCGATGCGAACCCAGACCAACGAAGCGATTCCAGCGACCATGGATGCGAGTGACATGACGACACCGACACCCCGCCCGATCCGCAGTGTTCTCGTCGCCAATCGTGGCGAGATCGCGTGTCGGGTCATCGAGACCTTGCGTCGCATGGGGATTCGCAGCATCGCCGTCTACTCCGACGCGGATGCCGACGCCCTGCACGTGCGGATGGCCGACGTCGCCGTGCGGCTCGGACCCGCGCCGGCCGCGCAGAGCTACCTCGACATCGACGCCGTGGTGCGGGCCGCGCAGCAGACCGGAGCCGACGCGGTGCATCCCGGCTACGGATTTCTGTCCGAGAACCAGAAATTCGCGGCAGCGCTCGATGCCGCCGCCATCACGTTCATCGGACCGCCCGCAGCGGCGATCGCGACGATGGGCGACAAGATCACCGCGCGCGCGGCTGTCGTCGAACGCGATGTCCCGGTGGTTCCCGGCCTGTCACGTCCCGGCCTGTCCGACGACGATCTGATCGCCGCGGCACCCGACATCGGATTCCCGGTACTGATCAAACCGAGCGCCGGTGGTGGCGGCAAGGGCATGCACCGTGTGGAGGACCCCGAGGAGCTGCCCGCCGCACTGCAGCGTGCGCGTCGTGAGGCCGGATCGGCATTCGGCGACGACTCGCTGTTCCTCGAGCACTTCGTCGACACGCCCCGCCACATCGAGGTGCAGATCCTCGCCGACAAGTACGGCAACGTGATTCACCTCGGTGAGCGCGAGTGTTCGCTCCAACGCCGACATCAGAAGGTCATCGAGGAGGCACCCTCGGCACTCCTCGACGAGGCGACACGCGCCAGAATCGGTGAAGCGGCATGCGACGCCGCGCGCAGCGTCGGCTACACCGGAGCGGGCACCGTCGAATTCATCGTGTCCGCCAAGCGGCCGGACCAGTTCTTCTTCATGGAGATGAACACCCGCCTGCAGGTGGAGCACCCTGTGACCGAACTGGTCACCGGGATAGACCTCGTCGAGCAACAGGTCCGGGTGGCACGCGGCGAGAAACTGGCGCTTACCCAGGGCGACGTCAAGCTGTCGGGGCATGCGATCGAGGCGCGGGTCTACGCCGAGGACCCCGCGCGCGGTTTCCTGCCGACGGGCGGCACGATCGTCGCTCTCGACCAGCCCGACGACCGGTCCGACACGAGTGGACACCGCGGTGTACGTGTCGACTCCGCGATGTTCGCGGGCATGGTCGTCGGCAGCGACTACGACCCCATGCTGGCGAAGGTCATCGCCTACGGCGGTGATCGGGACGAAGCGATCGAACGCCTCGACCAGGCGCTCGCACACACCCGAGTGCTCGGTGTGGTGACCAACATCGACTTCTGCCGATTCGTGTTGGCGCAGCAGCGCGTCCGCGACGCCGACCTCGACACGGAGCTCCTCGACCGACTGGTCGTGGATTACACTGCACCGCAACCGGTTCCGGAGGCCCTGGTTCTGGTCGGCGCTGCTCGGACCGGGTTCCGTGCGTCGGGAGACGTGTGGCGCACCGAGGTCGGCTGGCGGATCGGCGCGCCCGCGCCGGTGGTGACCCGCATCGTCGACGGCGAGGGGAGACATTGGACGGTCACGCTGCGCGTCGACGCCGCAACCGACGAGACACTTCGCGGGCACGCATCGGTCACCGGCGATGTCGACGGAGACGACGAACCGTGGGAAGCAGACGTTGAGTACCGTCGGATTACGCAGAGCGGCAACGATTCCCACGTCGATCGATTAATCGTCGACGGTGTCAGCCAGTCGTGGTCACATGCCGAGGTCGACGGATCATGGTGGGTATCGGGTCCGCACGGAACGTGGACGCTCGAACTCGCCCGGCCGATTCTCGACGAGGCCGCCGACGAGCAGGCAGGGGAGATCACCTCGCCGATGCCGGGAACCGTCGTCGCGGTGTCGGTCGCCGACGGTGAGGCGGTGGAGGCAGGCGTCCCCGTCATCGTCGTCGAGGCGATGAAGATGGAGCACACCCTGACCGCGCCGACGGCCGGTGTCGTCGCACTCGCCGCGAAGGTCGGCGACAAGGTCGCGGCCGGTCACACACTTGCACAGATAACAGACGAGAACTCGATGGAGCAGGCGAACTGATGGAACTCAGCCAGGAATACACCGACCTGATCGGCAGCGTGCGGGACTTCGCGCAGTCGGTTGTCGCGCCGGTCTCAGCCACACACGATGCCGAACACAGCTTCCCGTACGAGGTCGTCTCGCAGATGGGCAAGATGGGACTGTTCGGACTGCCCTTCCCCGAGGAGTACGGCGGGATGGGCGGCGACTATTTCGCGCTGTCGTTGGCACTCGAAGAACTCGGCAAGGTCGACCAGTCGGTCGCCATCACGCTCGAAGCCGGAGTCAGCCTCGGCGCGATGCCCATCTACAAGTTCGGCACCGAGGAGCAGAAGCAGCGCTACCTACCCGACCTGACGTCGGGCGTCGCACTCGCCGGCTTCGGTCTCACCGAACCGGGGGCGGGATCGGATGCGGGGGCCACCGCAACCACTGCCCGCGACGACGGTGACAGTTGGATCATCAACGGCGCCAAGCAGTTCATCACGAACTCCGGAACCGATATCACCTCGCTGGTCACCGTCACCGCGGTCACCGGTGTGAAGGAGAACGGGCGCAAGGAGATCTCCACCATCATCGTGCCCTCCGACACCGCCGGGTTCACCGCGGAACCGGCGTACAACAAGGTCGGTTGGAACGCCTCGGACACCCATCCGTTGACGTTCACGGACGCGCGCGTGCCCAAGGAGAATCTGCTGGGAACCCGTGGTCGCGGGTACGCGAACTTCCTGTCGATCCTCGACGAGGGCCGCATCGCGATCGCGGCGCTCGCGACCGGTGTCGCCCAGGGATGTGTGGACGAGAGCGTGAAGTACGCCAAGGAGCGTCAGTCCTTCGGGCAACCGATCGGCAACTACCAGTCGGTGTCGTTCGCGATCGCCCGGATGGAGGCCAGGGCGCACGTGGCCCGCACCGCCTACTACGATGCCGCGGCGAAGATGTTGGCGGGCAAGCCGTTCAAGAAAGAGGCGTCGATCGCCAAGATGATCGCCAGTGAGGCCGCGATGGACAACGCGCGCATGGCGACACAGATCCACGGCGGCTACGGCTTCATGAACGAGTACCCGGTGGCGCGTCACTATCGCGACTCGAAGATCCTCGAGATCGGGGAGGGCACCACCGAGGTTCAGCTCATGCTGATCGCGCGCGAGTTGGGCTTCTCATGAACGACGACACGCAATCGTCCACGTCGACGGTGCGCAGAGTGATACAACGCGGACTGTGGTTCGAGGAATTCGACGAGGGCACGGTCTACGAGCACCGGCCGGGTCGAACCGTGACCGAGGCCGACAACGTGTTGTTCACCACGCTCACCATGAACACCCAGGCGCTGCATCTCGACGCCGCATGGTCGGCACAGCAACCGGGTTTCGGCGGTCAGCGACTCATCAACTCGATGTTCACGCTGTCGACCATCGTGGGTCTGTCGGTGTCGCAACTGACGCAGGGGACACTCGTGGCGAACCTCGGATTCAGCGAGGTCGCTTTTCCCGCACCGCTGTTCGCAGGCGACACGCTGTACGCGGAGACCGAGTGCACCGGCAAGCGCGAATCGAGGTCACGGCCCGGCGAGGGAGTGGTCAACCTCCTCCACATCGGCCGCAACCAGGACGGGGTGGTCGTCGCACGTGCTGCGAGGGCCACACTGGTACGGAAGCAACCCGACGACTGACCCGCGGGAGACACACCTCCGCGGGGCGTCCGACGAACAGGAGTGAGAATCGTGACCACCGGCCCGATCGTGCCACCCAATCAGTTTGGTGTTGCCAGCCAGATCGGCAACGAACCCCAGATGCTGGCCAACGCATGGCTGCCATCCGGTCCCGCGATGCTCTTCTGTCCGGCCGACCGTCCCGAGCGCTACCAGAAGGCGCTGGAACGGGCCGATGTTGTCATCCTCGACCTCGAAGACGCCGTTGCCCCGGAGAACCGCACCGACGCCCGAGAAGCGTTGATCGCCAATGCCATCGACCCCGACCGCACAGTGGTGCGAATCAATCCGGCGGGCACCGGTGACTACCGACGTGACCTGGCCGCCCTGAGCGACACCAACTATCGAGTGGTCATGCAAGCCAAGGCGGAGACCGCCGAGTCGGTGATCGAAACAGCGTTTCAGACGATCGCCCTCATCGAGACGCCGCTCGGAGTGGTGAATGTCAACCAGATCGCGCAGGCGGTGAACTGCATCGGATTGATGTGGGGTGCAGAGGATCTCGTCGCGGGTCTCGGTGGTAAGTCGAGTCGCTTCGCCGCCGGTGAGCCGGGCGCCGGCACGTACCGCGACGTGGCGCGTTACGCCCGTGCGATGGTGCGCATCTCCTCGGCAGCCGCCGGTATCTTCGCAGTCGATTCGGTGCATCTCGACATCCCCGACACCGACGGGCTCGCCGCCGAGGTGCGTGACGCCGTGGCACTGGGCTACGCCGCGACCGCGTGCATCCACCCCTCGCAGGTGGAGGTCATCCGCACCGGGTACAGCCCCGACCCCGACGAAGTCGATTGGGCGAAGAAGGTTCTCGAGAAGTCCGAAGAGTTCGGGGGCGGTGTATTCAGCCTCGACGGCCAGATGATCGACGGTCCGGTGTTGCGTCAGGCTGAGGCCGTGCTGGCCCGCGCTGCGGCCGCGGAGAATCTGACAACACCATGACCGCCACCGACGGCGCAGGCTGTGAGCCGGTCGACGCCGGTCGGGCTGGACTAGACCACCGCCTGTGAGCACATCCCAGAGTCCGCGACAAGAAAGTGACCGAAATGGACGAGCAGACCGTCGAACTGTCTTATGCCCGTGGTGAAGACAGCCCACCGCTGCTGACCGAGCCGATCGGTGCGACACTGGCACGCACGACCGAGTCCTTCCCCGACAATCTCGCGCTCGTCGACGCGCCCACCGACCGCACCTGGACCTACCGCGAGTTCCGCGCCGACGTTCTGGCGCTCGCCGCGGGTCTGCTCCGACTCGGAGTGGGCAAGGGTGACCGCGTCGGACTCTGGGCGCCCAATCGCCCCGAGTGGGTGGTCACCCAGTACGCCACGGCGGAGATCGGTGCCATTCTCGTCAACCTCAACCCTGCGTACCGGCAGAACGAACTCGACTATGCGTTGACGCAGTCGGGAACCAGCGTCGTCCTCGCAGCAAAGCGGTACAAGGACTCCGACTACAAGGGCATGCTCGACGCTGCACGTCCGTCGGCGCCGGAGTTGCGTGAGGTGATCTGCTTCGAGACGCCTGCATGGCAGGAGTTGGTCGCGCAACCGTCGAACGACGAGTTGTCGGCTGTCGCAGAACGCGCGGCGACACTCGAACCACACGACCCGATCAACATCCAGTACACCTCGGGCACAACGGGTTTCCCGAAGGGTGCGACCCTCACGCACAGCAACATCAGCAACAACGGCTACCTGGTGGGGGAACTCCTCGCCTATACCGACGCCGACCGGATAGCCATCCCGGTGCCCTTCTATCACTGCTTCGGCATGGTGATGGGCAATTTGGCGGCCACGAGTCACGGTGCGGCGATGGTCATCCCGTCACCGACGTTCGACCCCGAAGCCGCGTTGCGTGCTGTCGCCGAGTATCGCTGCACCAGTTTGTACGGTGTGCCGACCATGTTCATCGCGGAATTGGCGCTGCTCGACCACTCCGAGCCCGGGCAGTTCGATCTGTCGAGCCTGCGCACCGGGATCATGGCGGGCTCGCCGTGCCCCGAGCATGTGATGCGGCAGGTCGTCGACCGGATGCACATGGGTGAGGTCTCCATTTGTTACGGCATGACCGAGACATCGCCGGTGTCGTGTCAGACCCGTGTCGACGATCCACTGGAACTGCGCGTCGGCACCGTGGGACGGGTCGGGCCGCATCTGGAGATCAAGGTCGTCGACCCGATCTCGGGAGAAACGTTGCCCCGTGGGGAAACCGGAGAGTTCTGCACGCGCGGATACAGCGTGATGAGCGGGTATTGGAACGAGCCGGTGAAGACAGCCGAGGCCCTCGACGCCGACGGGTGGATGCACACGGGCGACCTCGCCGTCATGGACGCCGGGAGCGGAGCGAGCGGGTCGAATGTGACCGACGCCGGGAGCGGAGCGGGGTACGTGCGTATCACCGGGCGGATCAAGGACATGGTGATACGCGGCGGCGAGAACATCTACCCGCGGGAGATCGAGGAATTCCTCTACACGCATCCCGATATTCTCGACGCGCAGGTCATCGGAGTGCCGGACGAACGCTACGGTGAAGAACTGATGGCATGGATCCAGTTGCGCGACGGGGTCGCCGATCTCACTGCCGACGATGTCCGCGAGTTCGCGACCGGCAAGATCGCACGGCACAAGATCCCGCGCTATGTGCACGTGGTCAAGGAGTTCCCGATGACGGTCACCGGCAAGGTGCGCAAGGTGGCCATGCGGGAGGAATCGGTCGACTTGCTGGGGTTGTCGTGATGGGATCGTCGACGCACAGCGATACCGCCAGTCGCATCGACGATTTCGCGCGGCAGGTGGCAGCGCGACACGGCGTCGACACGGCGTCGTACGACGCGTTGTGGTCATGGTCGGTGGAGCAGCCGGCGCAGTTCTGGCGCGCGGTGTGGGAGTACTTCGAACTCGACGACATCGCCGGTCCGTTGGCCGATGGTGACGACGCCGTGCTCGCGTCGACGACCATGCCTGGAGCGCAGTGGTTTCCGGGTGTCACCCTGAATTACGTCGACCAGGTCTTCCGCAACGCCGACGAGCCCGGCGCGGCCGACCGTGCGGCGATTGTGGGCGTCGACGAGGACGGCGCACGGGTGACTCTGAGCTGGACGCAACTGCGAGAACAGTCGTTGGCGTTCGCGCAGCGACTGCGCGAACTCGGTGTCGGTGTCTCTGACGTGGTCGCCGCGTACCTGCCGGACATTCCCGAGGCGTTGGTGGCTTTCCTCGGTACCGCTGCGGTCGGGGCTATCTGGTCGGGGTGCGGCCAGGACTACGCGCCATCAGGTGCGGCGGGACGACTGGCTCAACTCGGACCGAAGGTCCTCGTGACAGCCGATGGGTATCGCTACAACGGTAAGGACATCGACAAAGCCGCCGACAGTGCAGAGCTCGCGGGCCTTCTCGACGACTTACGCGCGCACGTTGTCGTCGGCGACCCGTCGCGTCAACCCACCCGCGACATCGATGTCGTCGACTATGAGTCGGTGGTGGCGCGGCCGCGTGAGGTCGACGCCGACATCCCTGTCAAGGTCGGTTTCGACCACCCACTGTGGGTGTTGTTCAGTTCCGGGACCACCGGTCGGCCCAAGGGGATCGTGCACGGGCACGGTGGCGTCGTCGTCGAACATCTCAAAGCGGCCGGGCTGCACGCTGATCTGTCTCGCGACGATGTGTTCTTCTGGCACACCGCATTGAGCTGGATGATGTGGAACTTCCAGGCGGCTGGTCTGCTCGTCGGCGCGGAGATCGTGTGTTACAGCGGTTCTCCGCTTCATCCCGACGCCGATCGGCTCTGGGGACTGGTGGCCGCCGAGGGCGTCACCTACTTCGGCACCAGTCCGGGGCAGCTGCAGGCGAGCCGCAAAGCCGGTCTCGTTCCCGGTCGCGACCACGACCTGTCCGCGCTGCGCGGTATCGGGAGCACTGGTTCGGCGTTGTCTGCCGACCTGTTCGAGTGGATCGACGAGAACGTGCGTCCCGGCCTTCCGGTGTCGTCGATCAGTGGCGGCACGGACGTGGTGACCGCGTTCGCGGGTGGTTCGTCGGGACAGCCGGTGGTGCCCGGTGAGCTCTCGGTGCGCTACCTCGGGGTGGCGTTGGAGAGCTGGGCTGCCGACACCACGCCGCTGATCGGTGAGGTGGGTGAGATGGTCGTCACCGCACCGATGCCGTCGATGCCGGTCAGCTTCTGGAACGACCCGGACGGCGCCCGATACCGGTCGGCGTACTTCTCGCACGAATGGTCGACGCCGGACGACTCCGATCCGCACGCGCAGGATGTCTGGCGGCACGGGGACTGGGTGACAGTCACCGACCGCGGCTCGCTGGTCATTCACGGCCGCAGCGACGCGACGCTGAACAAGCAGGGCGTGCGGATGGGATCAGCCGACATCTACGAGGTCGTCGAAAGCCTCGATGAGGTGGCAGAAGCCTTCGTACTCGGTGTCGACGGGCCAGACGGCACGTACTGGATGCCGCTGTTCGTGACCCTCGTGCCGGGCGCGATGCTCGACGACGCCCTGCGCACCCGGATCGCTTCGGCGATCCGCACACGACTGTCCCCACGGCACGTTCCGGACGAGGTCGTCGAGGCTCCCGGAATCCCGCACACACGCACGGGCAAGAAGCTCGAAGTGCCTGTGACAGCCATCCTGGCGGGCCGGTCGGGCGTCGACGTCGACCCCCGCTCGATCGACGATCCGGACCTCATCGAGTGGTACGCGGCCCGCGGTCGCGAACACCGGTGGTGAGGGATCCGTCTCACACCGATGTACTAGCGTGGTCGGGGAACTGCCGTCCCCGCCGACGCTGGGGAACGGTTCGAATGCTTCGAGCAGGAGATGTGACGTATGAGCTATCAGCCGGGGGGCTCCGGTTTCGGAGCCTCTGAATCGAGCCAGGGCTATGGTCGGTCGGCCGGTCAGTCCGCCGGTCAACCAGGCGGGCCCGGCTCGGGATATCCCCAGGCCGGCAGTGGCCAGCACAGCCAGGACCAGCAGACTCCGCCGCAGTACGGATACGGCCAGCAGTCCGCTGGACAATACGGTTACGGCCAGACGCCCGGATACAACCAGCAGGGAGCCCAGGGCTACGGGCAGCCGCAGGGTTACGGCGAACAGGGCTATGGCGAACAGGGGTACGGCCAGCAAGGCTATCCCCAGAGCCAATACGGCCAACCGGAGTACGCACAGCCGGGCTACGGTCAGCAAGACCCCAGCCAGTATGGATACGGGCAGGGCCAGTACGGCTACGGATCAGCGCAGAAGCCCGTTGGCCAGGGCCTTCCGGCAAACCTCCCGGTGATCCTGGGGATCGCCCTGAGCGCGCTGTCGGCGGTGAATCTCCTGATCGGCTTCTGGAACGACGGCACCGGTCTGATCAACGGAGTCATCGTCATCGTGCTCGCGTTGCTCGCGGCGCTGGTGCCCACCAAGGTCGGGGTGAACGCGATCGTCCCCGTGGTGGCCGCGTGGACCAGCGCGGTGGCGATCGGCCACATCTATTCGATCATCCATCTCGCGGTGGGTGACTTCGGTCCGTACTCGCCGACCACCCCTGCGATTGACTACGTACAGCTCGTTCTCGAACTGTTCATCGCAGGACTGGCGATCTTCTGGCTGCTCGTTGTTCTCGGCCAGGTCAAGGTCGCACCGGCTGCTGGCGCGACGTCGGGGTCGATCCCTGCAGGGTCGACGGTGACCGCTGCGGAGCAGACCACCGTCATATCCGCGACCGCGCCCGCCACTCAGGCATACGGACAGGCGTACGGGCAGGGGCAGACGTATGGGCAGTCAACCGCTGCCGGATACGGCGATGCTCAGGCGTCGGGTAAGGCTCAGGCGCCGGTGGCGTCGAATTACGGCCAGTCCGCGTACACGTACGGCCAGTCGCCCAGTTCTCAGTCCGGTGCGACGTCGTCCTACGGCGCGGGCGCCCCGTCGTCTGCACCCACTCCATCCGTGCCTGGTGCATCAGCGTCTTCGGCATCTGCGCCTGGTGCATCTGCGTCCAGCCCATCTGCGCCGTCCGGCGACCAGTCGACCGGTCCCTCGGCTTCCACGGAGCCGCGCAGTGCGGCGTCGCCCCCCGCCTCGCCCACGTCGAGCCCTTCGGCAGCAGCGGGATACGCGGACCGCACCTCGGCGTTCACCAAGCCGGGGCCGCATGATCAGCCGGGGCAGAGCGGCTCGTCGCAGAGCTGACCTCGCCTGGCGATCGGCGGCGATCTGCTGAGAATCGCATCACCACGTATGGAGGGCTTCGCCGGACGGCGGGGCCCTCCACGCGTCTCATACCCGCTCGTGTCATTCGGTGCGTGTCGTGAGCATCACCCCTCGGCGCGTCTCCGACTCAACTGCAGTCACTCGTGTCACGCTCGTAACGATGTCGTCGATCAGGTCTGTGTCCTCAGAAAGTCTCTCCGCACGCTTGCGCCAGGTGCGGCGGGCGACCCGCGCGCAGCGGGTCGGCACCGAGGGCACGGCGCGTGAACTGGTCCTCGTGGCGTTCGGGGTTCCCGTCGTCACGGTGATGGTCGTCCTTGTCTGCGTGCTTGCCGTTCTCCTCATGTCCGGGGGTGACATGTCGGGGATCGCGAGTTCGATCTCCGCGTGCTGGCTCGCGATCCACCAGGTGCCGCTGACGATGAACGGCGTGACCCTCGGCGTGCTGCCCTTGTTGCCGACGCTGCTCGTCGCTGCGGGGACCGCAGGGTTCGCCTCGTCCGCCAGCCGGGTGGGGCGATCGCCGTCGGAACTGGCCGCTATCGCAGCAGCCGCCGTGGGCGGACCGCTCGTCATCACGGCCATGGCGTTGGCTGTGCTCATGGACGGGTCGTCGGACATGCCCGTCGCCGCGCCGAATGCGTTGTTGGCCTTCGGGTGCACGATCGCTCTGCACGGGATTGCGACCGCGGCGGGTGTCGTCTGGCGACGACGCCGGGATCTCGCCACCCAGGCGTCGGTCACGGCAGCCGACCGTCGAGGATTACGTTTCGGTCTGCTCGCGGCGGTGGCACTTCTCGCGGCGGGTTCGATCCTGGTGCTGGTCCGCCTGCTGCTGAGTTTTTCCGAGGTCGGGCACCTCATCAGCGGTGGCTACCGATTCGATGGCTATCTGGGGCTCACGGTCCTGTCGATTCTGTACCTGCCCAACGTCATCGTCGGCGCAACGGCGGTGCTGGTCGGGGCGAGCGCCCACATCGGGACGATGTCTGTCGACCTGTTGTCGGTGCGCAGCGGCCCGATGCCTCCGGTGCCGTTGCTCGCCGCGCTCCCCGAGACCGACCACGGTTCACTCGGGATCCTCGGATTCGTGGTGCCCGCAGCCATCGCCGGTTACGTCGGTTGGCGATGCCGGTCCCTCGACCCGATCGCCCATGTGCGCTCGGTCGGCGTCGCCGGTGCCGTTGCGGCGTCGATGATCGTGTTACTCGGCTGGCCCGCGGGTGGCCAGCTCGGTGAGATCGGCGCGACCGGCATCAACGTCGCCGCCGCAGGCGTGTTCACCTTCGGCTGGATCGCCGTGGTCGGACTCATCGTCGCGCTGGTCTATGGCTGCCTTCCGTCGACCCGGCAGGCAAGGCTGCAGCCCGATCTCCACGACGACCTCGACGCGTGGTTCGACGACCAGGAACTCGACGACGCCGGATACGACGACGACTACGTCGTAGAGTCCTGGGACGTCGATCGTCCGCAGAGCGACACCGACCTGGATCGCGATGAGGGTGACGAGTGGGGCATGGACGACGAGTCGGACATCGACGAGATCGGGGATGACGCCGACGGCACCGAGGATCTCGTCGACGGCACCGGCTTGGACGTCGACGGCACCGACTTGGACGGCGACGGCACCGCCTTGGATGCCGACGGCACCGCCTTGGACGCCGAGGGCACCAGCGCGGACGGCGACGGCACCGAGGATCTCGTCGACGGCACCGTCGGCGCCGCGCCTCGCTCACAACGGGCGAACAGCGATCCATTAGGCTCGCAGATGTGACCCGAACTCCCATCGACGCTGCCGGCAACCCGGTACGCGTCCCCATCGTCGTGATGGCGTCGGGAACGGGAACACTGCTCGAGTCGCTCATCGACCGCGCCGACGGACCGGACGCCGCCTTCGAGGTGGCCGCTGTTGTCGTCGACCGCGACTGCCGCGCAGCGTCGATCGCGCAACGCCACGACATCCCGGTTGTCGTCTGCCGTGTGTCCGATCACGCCGATCGAGCGCGCTGGGATGAGACCCTGACCGAACAGGTGTCCGCGGTTGNGCCCGCATGGGTCGTCACAGCGGGTTTTCATGAAAATCCTCGGCCCGGCGTTCCTGTCCCGCTTCGGTGGCCGCATCGTCAACTCGCATCCGGCGCTGCTGCCGTCGTTCCCTGGCGCGCACGGCGT
>NZ_BAFB01000107.1 GCF_000248075.1 Gordonia otitidis NBRC 100426
ACGCTGGCTTCGACACCGCTGCTCGCTGCGCTCGCGGCGGGCTCAACCAGCGGGGGGGAAGGGGTGACGCTGGTTTCGACACCGCTGCTCGCTGCGCTCGCGGCGGGCTCAACCAGCGAAAGGAGTTCGTCGCGCAGGTCGAGAACGCTCGGATCGGCCGGGAGGGACAGTGGTCGCAGGATGCGGGTCACTGCACGAAAACTACTCCGACGGACCGGTGTCGGGGCTGTGGGGCGGGTCGAGTGGATGATCGTCGAACGGCCAGCCCCGCGACTCGAGGTACGTGCGCACCCGCTCGATGTCGGCGTCGTGGGGGAGTTCGTGCGTGACTTTCGAGATCTTCACCCCGGCGTCGATTTTCGATATCGGCTCGGGGGGCGGGGCGGACTCACGGATGAGCTCGCCCGAGACCTCGTCGACCTCTTCGGGACTCAGCTGTCTCCGCAGGATGGCGACGAGGGGGATGTAGTCGTCGGTGGGTACGCCGTCGGGATACCCCGCGCGCAACCAGTCGATGATCTTCTTCAAAAACTGCGGCCGGTCGGCCACGCCGTTCCCCCTCTCGCACACGCAGAAAACCCTCATGGCTCTGGTCTGCGATTCTAAGCGGTCCGCGCCTGCTCGTGGCAGGCGCGGACCGGGTTGATCTGCACGTCGAGCGTCGTGTCAGTTCACGTTGCTCTGTGTCCGCTCCTCCGACTCTGCCGCGAGCGGCCAGCCGACCGCCGCGAGACGAGACGCGACCTGGTTGACCTCGTAATCGCTCGGCGGCTGGTCGGAGACCTTGGCGACGGCGTTGCGGATCTGTTCCTCGGTGAGAGGGGTGCCGATTCCCTGCTCGGCGGCCAGCTCCATGCACACCCGCATGATCTGATCCTCGTCGAGCACCTTCGTCAGCAGAGCGAGCAGCGGCGGAAAGTCCGTGGGCGGGATTCCTTCCGGATACCCCTTGCGAATCCAGTTGATCGCGGATTCGAACAGCGATGCGTTGGCCATGATGCCTTTCGGTTCGAAGCGTCGAGCGGCGGTTGCGCAGGAGCTACTTGTAGGCCCACTCGGGGAAGAGCTTGATGTCGAAGTAGTAGTTGAGGGTCTGGCGGCAGATCCACAGCAGTCCGACGACGATCACGGCGGCCACGAGCGCGAACAGGATGTAGCCGACCACTCGCAGTGCCGGGTTGGGTGCCGACGTGGTGCCATCGGAGTTGGTGCCGCCCTCACCGCGCGCCTCACACAGCATGCCGACCGCGAACAGAGCGGGCAGCCCGGCGCCGAGCAGGAGGCCGATTGCGAAGACCTTGAGAATCGATTCGACGATGTCCATGAGATTTCAGCTGTTCCTTCAGTCGTCTGTGTCTCGGCGGACTAGGTCATCGCCGTGGGGTCGGGAACCTGACGCGGGCCGTCCTGGGCGGACGGCGGGATGATCGAGTTGGTCTCGTCGTCCCATTCGTCGTTGACGTTGTTCGAATCGACCTTGTTCTGCTGTGCGCGCCAGTACATGTAGCCCGACGCCGCGCAGAGGAGAACGAAGATGACGATCGCGCCCGCGACGTCGCCGAGCAGATGGCCGAGGCCGTAGCAGATCGCGCCGACGATGCCGGCGGCGGGAAGTGTGGTGACCCAGGCGATCACCATGCGGCCTGCGACCGCCCAGCGGACCTGTGCGCCCTTCTTGCCGACGCCCGAACCGAGGATCGAACCGGTGGCGACCTGCGTCGTCGACAGCGCCATGCCGGCTGCGGAGCTGGTCAGGATTATCGCGGCCGAGCTGGCTTCAGCGGCCATGCCCTGCGGCGAGTTGATCTCGACGAGACCCTTGCCCAGGGTGCGGATGATGCGCCATCCGCCGAGGTAGGTGCCCAGCGCGATGGCTGCGGCGCAGCTGAAGACCACCCAGATCGGCAGGCCGTGCTTGACCGACGACGAGCTGAGGTGGCCGGTGGAGATCAGGGCGAGGGCGATGACACCCATCGTCTTCTGCGCGTCACCCGTGCCGTGGGCGAGGGAGACGAGCGAGGCGGTGACGATCTGACCTGAGCGAAAGCCCTTCTCCTTGCGGGAGTCGAGGACGCTCGCGGTGATCCGGTAGATCAGCCAGGTGCCGACCGCTGCCACCGCACATGCGATGAACGGGGAAGCGAGTGCGGGGATGATGACCTTCGACAACACGCCGTGCCAGTCGATGCCGCTGGCACCCAGCGCGGCGATACCCGAGCCGATGAGGCCACCGAAGAGCGCGTGGCTCGAGCTCGACGGCAGGCCGAACAGCCACGTGAAGAGGTTCCAGAGAATGCCGCCGACGAGTCCCGCGAAGATGATCAGCAGTGCCTCGTTGGCATCGATGCCGGAGATGAGGTCTCCGGACTTGTTCTGCAGGTGAAGGATGTTCTTGGTGATCGTCGCGGCCACCTCGACCGAGAGGAACGCGCCGACCAGGTTGAGGATCGCCGCGATTGTCACTGCGATCTTGGGCTTGAGGGCACCAGTGGCGATGGACGTCGCCATGGCGTTTCCGGTGTCGTGGAATCCGTTGGTGAAGTCGAATCCCAGTGCTGTGATGACCAGCAGCACCAGGACAAGCATCTCTCCGCTCATGCGCAATATCATGCGACCCCGCTTAAGGTTTCGCCTAAATTACGTTCGACTGCCGTAAGTTTGTGACCTGCGGGTTTGCCTATCTGCACATGCTGTTCATCTAGTGTTCATCAACTGGACCGTGGGCGGACACCATTTGCGGCGCGAACGATACCTCGGATGTGAGCGTGGTCTCGAGGAGTTCGACCGGCGGAGGGGCCTGGTCGGCATTCACCCCTCGATCGGTGAGACGGCTCGAGGGGTGGACGGCAAGTAGCGAGCGAACGCTCGGGCGGGCCTATCGGAGCGTCGAACCGCTGTGGAAGAATCCGAAACCATGACCGCATCTGCCATCAAGCTCGGTATGCCCATCAACTACGCGGGAGACTTCCGCGAGACCATCGACAACCTGGTCGACTTCGAGGCGGCGGGCGTCGCCCGGATCACCGTCCCCGAGGCGTACAGCTTCGACGCGGTCAGCCAACTCGGCTACATCGCGGCACGCACGGAGAAGATGGAACTGCAGTCGGGCATCCTCCCGATGTACTCGCGTACGCCGTCGAATCTGGCGATGACCGCCGCGGGACTCGACTTCATCAGTGGTGGACGCTTCGTGCTGGGTATCGGGGCGTCGGGTCCGCAGGTCATCGAGGGCTTCCACGGTGTCAAGTACGACTACCCGGTCGGCCGTGCCCGCGAGAACGCCGACATCTGCCGGTTGATCTGGCGGCGCGAGAAGACGGAGTACCGCGGCAAGCACTACACGCTGCCGTTCACCAAGGAGGACGGCGGAACCGGGCTGGGCAAGCCGCTCAAGATCATCAATCACCCTGTGCGTGAACGTATTCCGATGCTGCTCGCGGCGATTGGTCCCAAGAACACCGAGCTGGCGGCCGAGATGTTCGAGGAGTTCCAGCCGTTCCTGTTCCATCCCGAATACGTCGACGTCGCATTCGGCGAACCCCTCGCGGCAGGCAGGGCGAAGCGTGACCCGTCGCTGCCAGAGCTCGGCATCGTGGTGCAGGCAACCGCCCGGGTGACCGAGGACCCCGAGCAGATCGAGAACGCCTCGCAGATGGTGCGACACCAGGCCGCCCTCTACATCGGCGGCATGGGCGCGCGCGGAAAGAACTTCTACAACCAGCTGACCGTCCGTTACGGCTATGCCGACGCGGCCAAAGAGATCCAGGATCTCTACCTCGACGGCAAGAAGGCCGAGGCGGCTGCTGCGGTGCCTGCGGAACTGGTGGCGGCCATGAGCCTGATCGGCCCGCGCTCGCTGGTCGCCGAGCGGGCCGAGGCCTTCCGCGCCGCGGGCGTCACGTGCATCCTGGCGGCTCCCGCCGCGCCGACCCACAAGGAGCGGGTGCAGGACATGGGCCAGCTCGCCGAGATCTTCGGCGGCTGACGCTGGGGGTACACGGCGGCTGGCCGAGGGCCTTGCTCGGACGGGGTAAGGGGTTGTGTCGCCGTGACCCTATTTTTCGCAGCCGAGTACGGCGGCCTTCGCCAGGCCGACGTACTGATAGCTGAACTGCCACGCCCAGAATGCAGGGGATGTCGGGTACGGCTTGTCCATACCGCGCATCACGACGTCGCCGTCGAAGCACTGTCCGAAAATGTATCGCGCTCGTACCAGGTGGAATCGCCAACTGATCACGATCGCCGAGTGCCAGTGCCGCGCTTTCGCCATCCGTTGCGTGAACATCGCCTCGCCGCGCGTGGTCGACGGGTCGGGGTCGAAACAGATGACCTCGACCTCGGCGGTACTCGACGAGCACACACGGTGCATGAGCGCCTGACCCTCGCGGTTGTAGCCGTCGTTGACGTACGGGTCTGAGATCAACACTGTCTTCGCATAGCCCTCGTGAGCCAGCTTCAGACCGTAGTCCTCGCGGCCGTCGTGCTCGCCGCCGAGTACGACGATGACATCGACCTTGCGCAGCGAGTCGGAATGATCGCGGTAGAAGAGCTGATAGCCGACGCCCGCGTAGGACGCGACGAACACGACGAGAACCACGAGCACAGAGATGACGATGCGAGGGGATGAGCGCTGTCGACGCCTGCGGGCGGTCTGAGCGCGCCACGCAGCTGCGACCTCGTTGGAATCGGCGGGTCTCGCGTGGTCGGTCGACGTCACGTGGTAAACCCTCCGGCCGCAGAATCTGACACCGTCGAGATTAATCGACGTACATGTCCGTCGCCCGAACAGCAGACGAGTAGCGCGTGGTCCGACAGCTTGCCTCGGGTCTTGGCGGGAGCGGTTTTGCACGTGGAAGCGCTTGTCGGAGCGGTCATTTAATAGCATGAACAATCGATAGGTGGAAGTTGAATTCGGAACAGTTGGATCCAACTCACACTCGTCCGCGGACTTGACCGTAAACTGCTCGCGTGGAGAGGGAGTCGAGCGAGCGGGCTGGCAGCGACGTACCCGACGCCGTTGTCTCCATACTCGCCGACCCGCAGCGGCAGGCGAGCGCCGTGTACGGGCGTACCACGGCGGTACGTGCCGCAGAGATGGTCATGACCGAGATCGTCGACGCTCTCGGTCACGGGGTGCGAGCACATGCGCGAGGTCCACTCGAATGGCTGCTTCGAATTCCGAAGAACTCGGGTATCGACCTACTCATCGCCACACTCGACTCCGGTCTCGGCGCAACGATGTCTGTCGTCGACGGTGTCGCCGTGTTCGTCGAGTTCGTCTACGGAATCTCCGGTGTCCTCGTGTCGGCGGGTTCGCAGTCGGGTGTGAACGATGACGAACGGCTAGTCCGATCCGCGGATGCGGCCCTGTGCGTCGCGTTGGAGTCCCGGCGGCGCATGGCGGTTGCCGGCCCCGGGTCGTATACGCGGCTCGAAGAGGATCTCGATCTCGCAGTGAAGCTGAAAGCATCGTCGGAGGGAGATTTCCAGCAGTTCTACCAACCAATCGTCCGGGTGACCGATCGCGTGGTCGCCGGATACGAGTCGTTGGTGCGATGGGTCACCGCAGACGGTGTTCTGTTGCCCGCAGATTTCCTCGCCGCTGCAGAACACACGTCGACGATCGTCCCGATCGGGCGTAACGGGGTCACCCAGGCGGTGCGGGCGTTACGCGAGTCGATCGAGCCGCTCTGTGGACCGGAAGCGTTCGTGAGTATCAACCTGTCGCGGCAGCAGCTTCTCGACGCAACGATCGTTGACCATGTGGTGGCCGAGATCGACGCATACGGCGTGCAGCCCGGTCAGATCTGGATCGAGGTGCAGGAGAACGAGGTGATCGGTTTCGACACCGACGCCCAGCACGCCGTCGAGCGTCTGCACGACAGCGGCTGCATCGTCTGCATCGACGACCTCGGGTCCGGGTTCTCAGCACTGCGTTACGTTCGTGATCTGCCCGTCGACGTGTTGAAGGTCGACCGCGCACTCATCTCGCAGATCGCACGCAGTGCGACCGACCTCGCCGTGGTGCGGGCGATCTGTGAAATCGCGGAGACGATGAACATCGCTACGGTCGCCGAGGGCGTCGAGCAGTCGATCGACTTCAGCGGTGTGGAAACGCTTGGCTTCCAGTTTGCCCAGGGAATCTACTTCGGTGCCCCCGAGCCGTTCTCCGGGGTCACGGAATCCTGAGCCGCTGAGGTGCCCGCGGGTCAGTAGTAGTACGGGAACGCGTCCCACTCCGGAGAGCGCTTCTCCAGGAACGCGTCCCGACCCTCGACCGCTTCGTCGGTCATGTACGCCAGTCGGGTGGCCTCCCCGGCGAAGACCTGCTGACCCATCAGTCCGTCGTCGGTGAGGTTGAACGCGAACTTCAGCATGCGCTGGGCCGTCGGAGATTTGCCGTTGATCATGCGACCCCACTCGATGGCGGTGTGTTCGAGATCGGCGTGGTCGACGACGCGGTTGACCGCGCCCATGCGGTGCATGGTCTCGGCGTCGTATGCCTCACCGAGGAAGAAGATCTCGCGCGCGAATTTCTGACCGACCTGTTTTGCGAGGTAGGCGCTGCCGTAGCCTGCGTCGAACGAGCCGACGTCGGCGTCGGTCTGCTTGAAGCGCGCGTGTTCGCGGGAGGCGAGGGTGAGATCGCAGACGACGTGCAGAGAGTGCCCGCCGCCGGCAGCCCACCCGTTCACCACGGCGATCACGACCTTGGGCATGGTGCGGATCAGTCGCTGGACCTCCAGGATGTGTAGTCGGCCGCCCTCGGCCTTCACGCGCGCTTCGTCGACACCTGCGGCGTCGGCTGCGGCGACATCCGAATCATGGCTGGTCGCGTACTGGTATCCCGAGCGTCCGCGGATGCGTTGGTCGCCGCCCGAGCAGAACGCCCAACCGCCGTCCTTGGGACTCGGTCCGTTTCCCGTGAGCAGAATGGTGCCGACGTCGGGGGTGCGGCGGGCGTGGTCGAG
Organism: Gordonia otitidis NBRC 100426; assembly: GCF_000248075.1. Taxonomy (GTDB): domain Bacteria; phylum Actinomycetota; class Actinomycetes; order Mycobacteriales; family Mycobacteriaceae; genus Gordonia; species Gordonia otitidis. The sequence goes on from NZ_BAFB01000107.1 coordinate 6,972, forward strand.
GGTGCGATACAGCTCGTCGACCGTGTGTGGTCGGAACGCGTTGCGGACCTCGGGCCGGTTGAAAGCGATACGGACGATGCCGTCGGCTCGGGTTGTGCCGACGTGGCGGTGGTAGGTGATGTCGGTGAGATCGTCGAAGCCTCGGACAGTGGTCCACTGGCTGGCGTCGAAGGGCTGAGTTGGCGTGCTGTGTGAGTCACCGGAGGTCATGATCACCGACATTAGTGCCCGATAGTTGGCCTCTGACCAGCAGTGCATGGCACTCTGGAGATATGTCATTCGAGCTGATCGCAATCGTGATCGTGGCCTGGGTGACGATCTCGGTGGTCGTCGCCCTCGTGGTCGGCGCCGTGATCCGGCAACGTGACCGGCGAGAAGCTCCGCGCGAACCGCACGTCGTCAGCGGTTCGGAAACCGACAAGCGGGACGGCTGAGCGGCCAGATACGGTGGTCAGATGACATCTGACACGCGCGACGGTTGGGACATCCGCTCCGAAGACGACTCGCCGCACGAGGGTGGTTTCCGAGCGAGGATCGAAGTCACCACCGACCGCGGTGGCCCACGATACGGCGAGCTCAACGAGCAGATCCGACGGATGATGGACCTCGCCCGCTATGCGTGCCCCGAACCCGACGAGACCGACGAGCTCATCGCGCAACTCACCTCGCTCAACGATCGCCTCGCCGAGGTCCAGGTCGACGAGTGGCACACGCCTGCGGGTACCCGCATCGACCTGCCTGCTCGCGGCAACATCACCTTGCCGCCGTACGTGATCACCACAGCGAGTGCCGACGGTGTGGTCGCAGAGGTCACCTTCCGGCCCTTCCACCTCGGCGGCAACAATGCCGCGCATGGCGGTCAAGTCGGAGTCGCCTTCGACGACCTGGGTGGCATGGCGTCGGCGCTGGCGGTCAACGGTGTCACGCGTACCGCGTATCTCACGGTTCAATATCGTTCGCTGACGCCGCTGTCGACGCCGCTGACCTGTAGGACCTGGGTCGACAAGCGTGATGGGCGCAAAGCGTTCGTCAAGGGCACCCTGCACAACGGTGACCGGCTGTGCGCAGAGCTCGACTCCCTGTTCATCGAATTGAAGCCCGGCCAGCCCTAGTTCACCGGACGTCTGTGCACGTCGCGTCGAGTATCGACCCCGCGCGCACCCAACCAACGGCCACACGGGATGTACTCGCCGCGGTTATCCTGTTCGAGGGGTTTCTCGGGCGTCGACTTCGGTGAGGGATGGTGTTGCCGCGTGCTCACGATCAGTGGAGCGCCTCGATGAGGACGTGGAAGCCCGAAGGTTTGGTCGACGATCGTCTGACACTCAGCGTTGCGATCAGCGCGGTGCTGTTCTTCGTTGTCGGAGTGGGGCAACTTCTCGCCGATCCCACACCGGGATCGTCTGTCGCGTCAGGTGTGGCGCTCGCCACCGCGGTGATCTTGGCTTTCACCGCGGTCCTGCTACGACGACGCCCGGAACTGATCACCGAACGCACGGCGCCAATCGCTGTTGCCGCGCTCGCGATTGTGGTCGCGGCTAATCCGATTGCGTACATCGTCGCGACGCAGATCGCCTACCCGGCGATCGGGACACTGCTCGTCATCGTGGCCATCGGAGCCCTGGTGCCCTATCCGGGACTCGCAGTAGGACTGATCCTCGCGTTGAACGTCATCGCGGTGACATTTGCCATCGCCTACCCGCAGTCGACGACCGTGGGTTCTGTTGTGCTGCAACTGGTGAAGGCCGACGTGGTGGCGCTGATCATCGCGCTGACATGGCGCAGGACCGAGGCGAGACTGCGACGAGCGAATCAGACCATCGTCGAAATCGCGATTTCGGACGAGTTGACCGGCCTGCTCAATCGACGCGGCCTGGCCGAGCGGGCGCCACTGATGCTGCAGTCAGCCGACTCCACCGGGCGCACTCTGCTTTTCGGGTTCATCGATGTGGAGGGTCTCAAGAAGATCAATGATTCGCGGGGCCATGCCGAGGGTGATCAGCTGCTCGCCGACATCGGTCATGTCCTGCGCCCACTTCTCGACGCAGGCGATATCGCAGCGCGTGTCGGTGGAGACGAATTCGCGGTGGTGGTCAGCGTTGACGACCGAGCGTCGATACCTGGCGTGCGCGAACGAGTGGGACGCGCGCTGGCGGGACATCCCACCACCGTGGGTTGGGCTGTGCGTGAACCCGATTCGCCGGCAAGTCTGGAGTCGTTGATCGACGAGAGCGATCGCGCCATGATGCAGGTCCGACTGTCGAGGTGAGAGGGCGCCGTGGCCGTATGGACTCCGATACAGCGGGTTCGTGTAGTCCACTCGGACGAAATAGTCGTTGAATAGTCCGAACGGGCTACGACATAGAAACTCACCTCGGCATTTTGCGGTGGTACTTTTCGGCCACTCACTCGGTGCGTGTCGCAAGGGGATTCAATGTCGAAGTCAGCCATTCGCAAACTCGGTGTCACCAAGCGCGTGGTGGCGTCCTCGGGGATTGCGGCCGCGCTTCTCGCCGTCAGTCCCGTAGCCGTGGCGATGGCTGACGATACCTCCGGCGGCGCAACCGGTTCCGCCGCCGAAAGCAAGCCGACCAGTGTCACGGACACGGAACAGACCTCTCCTCCACCGAGCGCCGATGTGAGCAGGTCGGGCGGCACAGCCGGAGACGCCGCGACAGCCGTCGGGACGTCGGCCGTGGCGGAGGCGGGCACGGGCGGCGTCGACACGCAGCCCACGTCCGGTGTGGCCGCGCCGAGTCAGTCCGAATCCCCTGATTCGGCACCCGTGGCCGCCGAACCCGCCGCGACGTCGGACACCGGGGGTGCCGACGGACAGACACCCGAGACCACGCAGGCTCCTGCCGGGCCGGCACCTGCATCGGGTGCCGCGGCCCCGACGAACCCCGAATCCAGCGCCCAGAGTCCGGTCGCCGTGAACAAGCCGCCGTCGCCGAGCGTGCTCCCACCGCACGTAAGCAAGCCAACGGCCGCCGGCGAGCGGCCCGTCACCGGAACGCACACGGACACTCCAGGTAGCGGTTCGGCTCAGAGTGGAGTCGGTCCTGATCGGACGACAACGATGTCTGCCCAACCGATCTCCGGCGAGGCATCCGTGAGCGGTGCGGTCATCACGGCCGTCGGCTCGGTCACCGATGCCCTGACTGATGTGTTCGAGACCGTCAAGGAAGGCATCATCGGGCAGATCGTCGGCGATCATGGCACCCAGGGGCTGATCCTGGTCAACCAGGGCGCTGTGGCCGCCGCAGTGCTCAACAGACGCTCACGCGATTCGGAGTCCGACTCCGCCGACAATTACCTCGCCATGATGCAGCCCGGCGAGTCGGTGTTCATCCCTGAGCGCACCGTCGCGGATCTCTCACTGGGCAAACACAGCTGGGATGCCGAGGCCGACGACGTCGAGCTGACCGAGCCAACGGCGCAGACGTTCGCGGCGCGTTCGGTGATGCTGTTGTCGACAGTGTTCGACGCCGGCAACCTCTTCCTCGATCCCGACGACAGCGACTTCAGTGGCGTCGACTACAACGGGATGCCGAACGGCACAGTCGTGTACGGAAATCCCGACGACGCAGGCCTGACCTACACCGTGTCCGATGACGGCGCCAGCGTGACGATCAGCAACGGGGGGTCGGCTCCGGTGGCGGTCATCGACTCCAGCAACGCCTCGGTGACTTCGACGAAGATCATCGACCCCGGGTCCAGCGCGAGCTACTCGACCGGCTCCTCGCGGAACCTGGCGATCCAGGGACAACGCGTCGATGCCAACGGCCAGCCAACAGGCGGTGGAACCCCGGTGGTGCTGGGACTCGTGCAGGTGACCAACAATTCGGGAACCCCCAGCGTCTCGAACGTGACGGGGACGCAGGTGGCTCCCGTGCGAAACTCGTCGTCACAACTGTGGGCTGCGATCGACCCGGACAACAAGTACCTCGATGCCGGCGACGATCCGGCGTCGTTGCAGTTCACGCCGGGCAACCCGACAGGATTGAGCTACGAACTGGCAAATGACGGCTCGACGATCACATTTCACAACGACTCCGAGGAGACCGTGGCTCTGATGGGAGCCAATGTGTACAGCAATGCGCCCCTGGGCAACGGAATCTATGTGATAGCTCCGCACGAGTCCGCGACCGCCCCCACGGCGCCTTACGCCGGCTACTACGTCGAAACCCCGCGTGATTCCGACGGGAAGGTCGGCCTACTCGGGTTTGTGTTGCTGAAAGACGGGATGGCCTCGTCAGTACCGATCGGAACAGTGCCCGCCATCCCGTCGGTCGAGGAACTCAACACCGACCCGGGAAACCTCTACTGGAACCCGACCGACTCCGATCCGTCCACCGGCCTCGTGCCCACCAACGCCGTCGGCGCCAATCCCGTGACCGATGGCGTGTACTACTCCGTCGACGGGCACGACGTCACCGTCTACAACGACGGAACGAAGAACATCGCGGTGGTGGTCACGAGTGTGTCCCCATCCGGGGCCCGTGCGACCCACTTCACCGAGATCGCGGCGGGCACCACTCACACCGTCACGGTTGCCTCCGGCGTAACGTCGTACGTCGTGGTCGAGGGCCAGCGGGTCTCGACGGGGCCGGACACGGGTAAACCCGCCCTGTACGGCGTGGTGATTGCGCAAAACCCCGGCACGGGCGCCGGTCTGCAGACCATCACCTACGACCTCTTCCCGAATGACGGCATCCCGACGATTTCGACACACAAGTGGCTCGACGCCGACCCCGACAACAGATTCTGGGATCCTGGTGACAGCGACACGACCACCCAGTCGGTTGTGCCCGCGACAGCAGTGGGCGGTGATGCGGCCGCTGACGGGGTGTATTACTCGACCGGCAGTGACGGCATCACATTCCACAACGGCAGCGACCACGACATCGCCATTGTGGTGACGAATCCCTACGTGGGCAGCAACGACGACCAGCAGTCCCTGGTGGTCGTATCGCCGGGAGACAGGTTCACCTTCAACCAGTCGCGCGCTGAATACAGCAGTGCCCCTGTGTATCTGACCGTGCAAGCCCCGCGGGTCACCAGCGGCGTCGATGCCGGCAAACCCGTGCTCTACGGAGTCGTGATGATGTACCCGGGTACACCGACATCGCCTGCGACCTACTCTGTGTACGACACGATCCCTGGCGACGCCATCGCTCCAATAACGTCCGAGTTCTGGCGATCCGCGGACCCGTCGAACTCGTATTGGACGCCGGGTGATCCCGACCAGACCTACCAGGGTTCTGGCCAGTACCCCCGATTCGCCGAGATGCACACACTCGCGGATGCGGGCGTCACCTATAGCTACGACACTTCCGCGGGGACGGTGACCATCACCAACTCCGGCACTCACGATGTCGCCGTGGTGAATTCGCGAGCCGAGAATTTCGACGTACTGGCGGCGGGCACCAGCAAGACCTACAGCGTGGCCGATTCGTCGTTCGGTCAGAGCACGTACCTCGTCCAGGGGGCGCGCAACGCGCAGGGGAAGCCTGTGGTGTACGGACTCGTCTCCGCGGGTTACGGGTCGGCGTATGCGCAGGACGGCACAGCGTTGATCACCAACAATGCCCCCTACGCATCGTCGAACACCACCGGGTACTCCGGGACGGTGAAAACGCTTGATCCCGACGGAGACACGACGACGATGCAGCTCACCGGCCAGCCGCTCTACGGCACGGTGGTGTTCGATCCGGCAACGGGAGCTTATGTGTACACGCCCAATGCCGGCGTCGAGCATCAGGCAGCGAGTGGTCAGACGAGCTACGACTCGTTCCTCGTGACCATCACCGATCAGTACGGGGCATCGTCGCAGCAGAACATCGGCGTGCAGATCACGCCGAAGAACCAGGTGCCCGTCGGTCCCGGCTCGACGGTCGACGGCGGAACCGCCGGTTCGGTCGGTGTCACCGACCCTGATGGCGACCACCTGTCGTACTACGTTGCTTCTGGGCCGACCAAGGGTTCGGTCGTCGTGAACGCCGACGGCACCTACGTCTACACCCCGACGACCCCGCTGGCACACGGTGACACGTTGTCGGACTCGTTCAGCGTCTATGTCTTCGACGGACACGGCGGCAGCCTGACGGTGCCTGTCTCGGTGACGGCGACCGGAGACAACGCCGCACCGACGGCGCAGTTGTCGCCCGGTCAGAACTCGTATAGCGGAACGGTTCTCGGGTCGGATCAGGACAACGACCCGCTGACGTATGCGATTGGGACAGGTGCAACGAACGGCATCGTCACCGTCGACTCGTCGACCGGGGCCTACACGTACATGCCGAACGCCGGGGCGGAGCACGCCGCGGCGGGCGACGGGCCGACAACGGATTCGTTCACGGTGCTGGTATCCGACGGACACGGCGGCACCGCAACGGTGACGGTACCGGTCACCCTCGCGCCGAAGAACCTGGCGCCCACCGCGTCCGCGACCGGTAGCGGCGCGACCGGTGCGATCGCTGCGCAGGACGCAGACCACGACCCGCTGGCGTATACGGTGTCGGGGCAACCGGTTTCGGGTTCGGTGGTGGTTGATTCAGACGGCTCGTACACGTACACGCCGACGACGCCGGTGGCTCACGGGAGCACACTGCACGACAGTTTCGACGTCACGGTGGACGACGGTCACGGAGGAAGCGCCGTGGTGCCCGTAGCGGTGACGCTCGTCGGGCCCAACGCCGTGCCGACCGGCAGTGTGACGCGCGACGGTGACGCCGAATACGCAGGCACCGTCGTCGGAGCCGATACGGACAACGATTCGCTGATCTACACCGTCGTGTCCGGTCCGTCGCACGGATCGGTGACCCTCGATCCCGCGACGGGACAGTTCAGCTACACGCCGAACGCGGGTGTTGAGCATGCTGCCGCGGCCGGTGGTGCGTCGTCGGATGCCTTCGAGGTGAAGGTATCCGACGGATACGGTGGTTCGGTGGTCGTGCCGGTGGCGGTGACGCTGACACCGAAGAACACTCCGCCGACCGTGCCCGACGCCGTGGCCGGTGGCTACACGGGCTCGGTCGCCGGAACTGACGCCGACCTCGATGCGTTGAGCTACACGGTGATCGGTCAGCCACTGCACGGCACCGTGACGGTCGGCGCTGACGGGTCATATGTCTACACCCCGAACGCGGGTGCCGAGCATGCTGCGGGCCTCGGCGGTCCGACGTCGGATGCCTTCGAGGTCACGGTGTCCGACGGTCACGGCGGATCGGTGAACGTTCCGGTCGCGGTGGTGATCACTCCGAAGAACACCGCGCCAACGGGAACCGTGACGGTGGGTTCCGCCGACGCGGCGGGCGTCGTCGTGTTGACCCCGGCGTACACCGATGCCGACGGCGACCCGGTGACGGTCAAGATCATCGGCGCTCAGCACGGGGCTGTGACCGACAACGGCGATGGAACCTACACCTACACACCGGATTCCGGGTATGCCCACGAACAGGACTTCGTCGAGACGCTGACGGTGACAGCCAGTGACGGCGCGTTGGAGACGGCAACCCAGGCGCAGATCGCGGTCGCGAAGCGCAATGCGACGCCGACCATCGCGATCGCGCAGGGGGCCGCTGATGCGTCGACCGGAGCGGTGACCGTGACGCCCACCGTCGCTGACGCGGATGGCGATACCGTGACCACGGCGGTGACAACTCAGCCGACCGGTGGCACTGTGACGTCGAATGCGGACGGCACGTTCACCTACACCCCGAACGCGGCCAAGCGTGCCGCAGGCGACTACTCCGACTCGTTCACGATCACGGCCTCTGACGGGCATGGTGGTATCAGCCAGAAGGCTGTGACCGTCGCGGTCAAGAAGCCCGCGGCGCCAGCGCAGACCGGTTGGGCCAAGTTCTGGAGTGGTGTTGCCGCGTTCTACGCGACGGTGCACGGCGCTACGTCGAGCGCGTGGAATTACTTCTGGCACTGGTTGGTCGGTGCATTGGGTGGTCGGCGCGCGTGATGCCCCGGCGTTCCTAGTGCAACTCGGTGACCTCGATGGTCGCCCCGGCGGTGCGCAGGCGGTCGATCAGGGCGTCGCCCATGGCGACAGCAGGGGTGAGAACACCTGCGCGCGTAGGTAATTGGCTGCGGTTGACCGCGAGTGTCAGTGCGCTCTCGCCGAGCATGACGGCGGTTGCCTTGTAGCCGGGATCGCCCTTCATCGAGAACGTCGACCGGAATCGGCGTCCGGTCGACGTGCGCGTGTAGGTGTGGACGACGAAATAGCCTTTCTCCCTGGACTTCTCGCTCGGTCCGGAACCCGGCTTGGGGAGCACGCGGTCGAGGACCGCGCGTGTGGGAGCGAACGACATCGCGCCGAGGAACAAGCCCGATCCGACACTGACACCGCCGGCGAGCACCGTCGACAAACCCGGAACGCCGCCGACGGCCATCGTCTCTGCGTAGTGGAAGTCGGAGCCGTAAGCGCCGTCGAGCAGCGCGTTGGAGCGTCGAACGATTCGTGTGTTGTGCGATGCCATGAAGAACGGGGCGAGGGTTCCGCGCAGTGACGGATCGACCTTGCGCGCGTTGATGATCCCGATGTCGCTGGGTTCGGACGACAGAGCGGCTCGCGGAGTCTCGGTCGGCGAACCGGACAGCGCCTGCGGATTGAGCAGCAGGCGTCGGACGCTGGAATCCTTGGCCTGTTCGGCGATCACACGCATGGAATCGATGGTTCCGCCGGACACGCCACCTCGCATCGCTGTGACGACCATGGTGGTGTCGGTCATCTCGCCTGCATCGGCGTCGGTGACGCCGCGGTAGAGCTCGTATGTGGCGAGGTCGGACGGGACGGAATCGAAGCCGCACGAGTGCACGATGCGGGCTCCCGTAGCCTCGGCGACCTCGTGCGCCTTCTGGATCGAGTAGTGGACGAAGGGGACCTCGCCGGTGAGGTCGACGTAGTCGGTGCCTGCGGTGGCTGCCGCGACCACGAGAGCTTCGCCGTAGCGCAGGTACGGCCCGACGGTGGTGCACACGACGCGGGTGCGGGCCACCATGGCGTCGAGCGATGCGGGTGACGACGTGTCGGCGACGACGAGTGGCCAGTCGCGGGCCGCGGCGGGAAGTCGGCGTCGGGTGTCGGCGAGTTTGGTCTCCGACCGTCCGGCCAACGCGATCCGCGTCCCCGCCGGGGCATGGTCGGCCAGGTAGCGGGCGGTGAGTTCGCCGACGAATCCCGTTGCGCCGAAGACCACGACGTCGAACTCGCGAGGCGAGTCGTCGGGTGTCGCG
>NZ_BAFB01000106.1 GCF_000248075.1 Gordonia otitidis NBRC 100426
GCAACCAGCACACGAGGCGTCGAGCCCGCGCCCCGCGCTGTCGCTTCCCCCGGAACTCCTCACGAGCGTGGTGGACGATCCGATCCTCGCCACCGAGGACGACGCACCGCGACGCGTGCAGAACTGGAAACGGTCCCTCCTCGACCTCAGCACGCGCAACCGGCTCCTGAACCTGCGGGCTTCCGCTGAAGTTATCGACCTTCACGTACCCAGTGGTGGCCTTGCGATACTCGACGACCTAGCCCACGCAGGAAAGCGGATCACGTTCACGCCGAGCGATGAACTTAGCGCCATCCATCAACTTCAAGGTGCTCGCCGGGCGGCCGACATCGAGCCGTCACTACTTCTCGAATACCTGCAAGACGACCGCAATGTGTACGTAGCGCTGGGCAAGGACGCGTACACGCGCCGCTTCAAGCAACTGTCACGCACAGCCCGAACGATGTTCGAAGAGACCGGAAGCGCAAACCTCTACCTCACGCTCGGCGCCATCATCCACAAGGTATCCAGCGGGACCGAGGCGCGGGCACCCTTGTTCCTCCTACCGGTCAAGATCGTCGGCGGGACGGGGAGGAGCCCGTTCGGAATCGAGATCGACTCGGCCGGGATCGCCACCCCGAACCACTGTCTCGTCCAGTGGCTCAAACTCAAACACAACGTCATCATCGACGCACTCGAAAATCCCAAGACCGACGCGTCCGGAATCGACATCTCCCATGCATTGCGTTCCATCCGAGAGGCTCTCGTCTCCGAGAAGCTCGACCTCCGCATCGACGAGGTGGCGACCGTGTCGATCTGCCAGTTCGGCACCTTCGGCATGTGGAAAGACCTCGAAGATAGCTGGGAGATCCTTGAACAAAGCCCCATCGTCGCGCACCTAACCCACAATGCGGGCTCCTCCTTCCACGACCCACAGGCCGACGATGACACCCTTCTCGAACAGATTCCTGTCGACGAGACACAGGTTCCGGTGCCTATCCCGGCGGACGGGTCGCAGCTGCGCGCGATCGCGCTCGCAGCGGAGGGACGCTCATTCGTGCTGGAAGGCCCTCCCGGTACCGGTAAATCGCAGACAATCACCAACTTGATCGCCCACGCGTTGAGCAAAGGCAAGACCGTCCTCTTCGTGGCCGAGAAACAAGCGGCACTGGACGTCGTGAAATCACGTCTGGCAAAAATCGGCCTCTCCGATTTCGCTCTAGACCTTCACGGGAAATCGCTGCGCCCGAACGAGATACGCGAGCAGTTACGTCGCGCAATGGACAACTCGACCGCGTACAACGAGTACGGGTGGAGCGCTAGGCTTGCCGAGTTCAGGTCGAAGGCGGCGCCGCTAGAGGACTACCCCAGCAAAGTGCACAGCCGCAATGGCATCGACGAATCGCTCTGGCGCGCATACGAAGCCGTCGTCGCTGTCGGTGACGGACCGTCGGCACCCGTTTCCAAGGCGTACGTCACGCAACCACAAGAACCGCAATCCACCATCGTCGACGCGTTGGAACAGTTCTCTCGTGCGGCTCGTTCTGTGACGTTGGCCAAGGGAAGTCCATGGGCTATCGCCGGTCCTGAGCCAACCTCTTCCGCGGATGAGATCTCTTCCGCTACTGCTCAACTCTCGCAGTCGCTGCGGCTGGTCAGCGAGCATTCGCTGACCGACCTGCTGCGACAGCTCGAGGGTCCCGAGCGAATCGCGCGGATACTCCCCCAGGCACGTCGTCAACTCGGCCGACCGATACCCAAGAGAGAGATCGTCCAGTGGTGGCAAGGACCCCAGTTCACATCGACGAAGGCCTCACTGTTCGCCGGGCTGACGGCGCTGCAGAGCAGTAGCGCATCCGTCGTCGCAGCACTGACTCCTCTCTTCGTGGAGTCCGGCGACGTCGAATCGTTGATTGCCCAAGCCGTGGAGGCGTCGAAAGGGGTCTTCGGAAAGAAGAAGCGCCACGAGCAATTTCAACGCGATCTCGCTCCATTCACGCTAGATGGCAATGGACTTGCCCCCGAGAGCGCACTGCCATTGCTCCGCGCTATCCCCACCATTCGAGATGCGTCGACGCGCCTGCGCTCCGACGTCGCTCAGACCCTCGGCCCCTACGCGCCGGCCAGCTGGAACCCGCTGTCGCCGGACGCGCAAGCCGCGCTGAGTGATTCGTTCACTTACGTCGAGGCAACAGCCGCATTCGCCCAGTCCGAGGCTGCATCATGGAACCTGCTGGTCTCGGTTGGCTTCCCCGACGAACCAAGCATCGGCGTCCTTGAGCACGTCGTGTCGGCATGGGAGGCATGGCACAGGCGTCTGCGTCCATCCACCGATGATGCAAAGCGCTGGCTCAACGGCCGTGGCTGGATCGAGAGTTGGACTGAGTCCCAGGAGGCGTGGGATACCGATGCTGCCGAGTCGGGCTCGCGACACATACTCGGATGGTCTCGCGCATCAGCGTTCCTCGAGCCCTTACGATCGGCCGGGATGGACGATGTGGTCAGTTCTCTGCTCGACGGCGAGCTGCCAGCATCCGATGCCCCTGTGGCATTCATGAGGGGCGCAGCGAAGATGTCGGTCCGAGAGCGACTCGACACCGAGGGACTGGCGATCTTCGACGCCGCACTACGAGACGGCGAAATCGACGACTTCGCTCGGGCGTCCGCGGCACTACGCGACGAACAGACCAAAGCCCTTCCGGCGCAACTACTCGCACGTCGCCCCTTCAAGGAGGGCGGTCTTCGCGGCGAGGTTGGCGAGCTTCGTCGTGCGCTGGACAGGAAGCGCGGCGGCGCGTCGTTCCGCAGTCTTGTCAGCAGGTACGGCGAGCATATCCAGGCTGCAACCCCGGTGATGTTTGTAAGTCCCGCCTCGCTGGCGCAGTTCATACCCCCTGGCTCGATTACGTTCGACCTCGTTGTATTCGACGAGGCGTCGCAGGTTACGGTTCCCCAGGCGATCGGCGCGCTTGGACGTGGACGGACGGCCGTCATCGCAGGCGACTCGCAACAGATGCCTCCGACATCGATCGGTCAGGTGACTGCGAATGATGACGATACCGATGACGATGACGTCGTCGTGCCGGCCGACATGGAGAGCATTCTTTCGGAGTGCGTCGACTCCGGGGTTCCGCGTCTCTGGCTTTCTTGGCACTACCGCTCGCAAGACGAATCGCTCATTAACTTCTCCAACCAGAAGTACTACGAAGGCCGTCTGGCGAGCCTCCCCTCTCCCGGTGGTGACGACACCGCGGGAGTCGAGTGGCGGCGCGTGAACGGTCAGTTCAATCGCGAAGATCGCAAGACCGAGTTCCGGACCAACCGCGTTGAAGCGGAGGAGATCGTCGCCGAAATTCGTGCGCGATTGGCATCCCCGAGGCTCGGCGCTCAGAGCATCGGTGTCGTCACTTTCAACAAGCAGCAGCAGACTCTCGTTCAGGACCTGCTTGAAGCGAGTGATGATCCCCTGGTTCGCGCGCACCTTCGGCCCGAGCTGGACGAACCAATCTTCGTGAAGAACCTCGAGAACGTGCAGGGCGACGAGCGTGACGTCATCCTATTTTCCGCTGCGTTCTCGAAGCGGCCGGGCGAGTCCAATCTTCCACTGAACTTCGGCCCCCTATCGCAAACCGGAGGCGAGAAGCGATTCAACGTCGCGATCACGCGGGCCAGGCGCAAGGTCATCATTTTCACCTCCTTCGACCCCTCTGATATCGATCTCGCGCGTACCCGTTCTGTTGGGCTTGCACACCTTCGCGGATACCTCGAGATGGCGGGGCACGGAGTGCAACCGAATCAGTCGCGCAACGACTCGCGCGGCGACGCTCCCAGCGCAGTACAGGAAGCGGTCTGCGCGGCTTTGCGTGAACGCGGCTACGAGGTCGAACTCAACTACGGATTGTCAGAGTTTGTGCTTGATCTCGTGGTGCGAGAAACACATTCACCGAAGTGGCAGGTCGCCGTCATGCTCGACGGGCCGCGTTGGGCGTCACGTCCTACGGTGGCCGATCGTGATCTGACACCACGTCTACTGGAACCGATGATGCATTGGGGCGCGGTAACTCGGATATGGCTCCCGGAGTGGATCGAGTCACCCGACGCTGCACTCAAGCGCGTCGACGAAGCCGTGGCACGCGCCAATGAACGACAAAAGGCACTCGAAGCGAAGATCGAAGAAGAGGCCGCGGCTCAAGCGGCGGCGATCGAGCAAGCCAAGAGCACCGACAACGAAGACACGGAGGATTCCGAGGCCGAAAGCGTTGACACAACTGAGCATTCGGAACTGCATTGGGAGAAGCGGCGCGGAGAACTGCACACGAACAGCCCATCTGTCGTCGACAGCGATTCGCGCGACTCACCTCCTCGTGTAGCTACGATCTTGGCACCTCAGCGAGCAGGTGCTGCTGAGGCACTGATCGATACTGATTCTTCGTCTCAAGCTCAACGCGATTGGGACAGTTGCCCGGCGGAATATGTGTCCGGACCGTCCACAGTTCTTGGCTCTCGCGACGACCTCGACCGAGTCAATTCGAAGTCGGTCCGATCCACCATCACCGAAGCTGCACGCCGCACGGTGGCCGCCGAGGGTCCTATCGAGCTCGACCGCTTGGCGAAGGACATCGGGAGGCGCTTCGGGTACGACCGTGTCAGCGCCGCGCGTAAAGAGTTCATCACCTCGTGCGTGCCGGACTCACTTGTCCGAAAAGGACCGCTGGGGAAGTTCGTGTGGCCACACGACGTCGACATAGACGGCTGGCGCGGCTTCCGATCGACCCCGGCCGACCTGACCCGCCTTCTTCCCGACATCGCACCCGAGGAGATTGCCAACGCAATGGCTTTCGCTTGTCGGGGGCGCGAACTTGACGACGAGACACTGATGCGCGAGACACTCGCGCTGTTTGGTCAGAAACGACTCACGGAGCAGAATCGTGAACGACTGCGCGCGTGCATTGTTTACGGGATCGAGTCGGGTCGCTTGCTGCGCGTCCGTGGTGCGATCAGAGCGGGGGCGTGACGCTGGGGATCGTCCGTCACCATGCCCTCACTTGTGCGACAACCGACGGTAAGATGAGGCCGTGCCTTCAGATCTGCCACGCAACGGTTGGCGGTGGCCTGCGCTTCGGTACGAACCCGTCTGGCGTGCCCTGAGTTCATCTCGAAAGCCTCCCGGACGTTCTGCGCAGGATCGGTATGGAACTCCTACATTCCGCCCGGCACACTGAGCAAGGCTCAGTTCGAGTCCGTCGGACTGTCCGGCCGCAAGTCCACCCGCCACCGCTCGGCGTCTTCGGCGCTGATCCCCGCAGTGGCGACCACGGAAACGAGGTCCTCCTGCCGAGCCTGGCCGAAAGCCAGACGGTAGTAGGCAACGCGTCTCTTGGCCCGCTCGATGCGCGCCTCGTCGACGCTGAGCTGATACGGCATCACGTCGCGCAGCACCTTATGCGGCCCCGGGTACACCCACTCAGGTGCTAGGCCGGATATTTCCGAGTGCGGCGCATCTTTCGCAGCAATGTCGTACGCGGTCCTCCACGGGTTGCCCGTCGCGAGCATCTCAGCACTGTGTGCCGCCGCAATATTGCGCCGCACCGCGTGGCCGCGATAGCGGTTGACGCGTCCGTCGCGCTGCTCGAAATCTACCGGGCTACTAGGGATGTTCCAGTGCACGATGTTGTGGCACCACGGGTGAAAATCGATCCCCTCCTGCCCGACGCTGGTCGAGACGATGACGAACGGCCAGAACGGTGAGTTGAACGCCGTGCGTACATCGGTCGCACGGACGGAGCTTTCGTCGTTCTTGGTGTCTCCATACCTCAGCGCGAACCGCGATCGGAAGTCAATGTCGTTCCCCTCCCCCAGCGGGTCCTTCGCCTTGTAGATTGCGGGATTGAGCTTGAGCGCTTCGGCTGCTCGTTGCGCAAATCTGATGAGCGACTCGTCGGAATGCGCCGACTCGCCCTCAACAGCTTCGAGATGGAAGAGATACTCGTCGAGCACAGCCTGCAGATTCCCGTCGGCGCAATAGTTCAGCACGCGTTGCCAATACGGCAAGTCCTCGCCGTAGAGGTCGTCGAGGATGAGCGAGGATTCCCACCGGTTGAACAGCGTCCGAAGTCCACTCGCGAGCACTGCCGCGGCCCTCCACCTTCCCCCGAGCGTAACCCGCGACGTGTCGCCGTCGAGCCGACCCAAGGCTCGCCACGCACAATTGGCGGGCGAATGAAGCGCCAGACGCGCGGTTGCGCGTGTCAGACCACGAGGAATCACATCAAGTTGAGGATCGATGCGCCTGCGGTGAACCGCGACCGCTTCGTTCACATATTCGTCGAGTGCACTGATGGTTTCAGTAGGTTCGCCTCGACCGGTTGATGCGTCGTCGAAGCGGGCAGCGATCGCGTCCGCAGGCGTGAGCCCGGCGACCTCGACCGTGAGCGCCTCGTCGAGCTTGGAGTCGGAGATCATCAGGGGCCACTGCCACAGGAGCGAGGCCACGTCACTCGCCCCGGATTCTGTCCATCCCTTCGGAAGACGCGCAGACAGCTCCCCAGCGAATCGGACCTCAGCATCCTCGCGGTCGTACGGTCGCCCGGTTGCGCTCGCCAGTCGAAGCGGATCGGTTTCGTCCGCAAGACCGGGCAGCGGAAAGAAGAGCATGAATGCAGCCATCGCGGCCAGATCCTGCCCGCTGCGTCGGAACTGCAGTCGCTGCGACACGTTCTCGCGGCTCGCCGTGACCCTCTTCGCCTTCACACGATCAGCCCGAGCAATGCGTCTGCTCGCATCGTGGCTGAGCAACGATGCCACCGCCGTGGGAGTTGCACTCCACGCCGAGAAGACCAGCTTCTTGGTCATGTTCGCCAACTCTGGATCAGCATATGGCCCAGCTGGTTTCAGATACGGCACCGTTGGCGGCACCCACAAGAGTTGTTGCCAACCGCGGTTCGTTGTGTCGGCCATCAGCGAGTCGAGCCGAGGGTTCTGGCGTGAGAGCTCCTCATACCGGTCGACGACGACAGGATCCAACCGGTCAAGTGCTTGAACTGCGGCGCGCACTTCCGGATCGTCGAGATTGTCGGCCGCGAAACTCCCCAGCTGGTAGGCATCCATGAAGTGGACCAACTCGGGCACCGACTTCCACAGGTCCATCGGCAATCGAGCGCCTATGAGTTCAGCCAGCTTCGCCAGACCGAGGTACTGCCGGACGTCGTCAGCCGCGACCGACGCTGCCGGCTGCCGCCGCTCACTGACCATCGAGTCCGTCACCGACGCCGGGCGCTCCGTACGACACATCACTCCCATGAGCTCGTGTCGCAAGCGATCACGCAGGTCAGTCGGGTCTCGGTCAGTGGTCACCGCTTCTCGGTACTCATTGAGGAGCTTGGCGATACCGTCAGCTCGCTCGGTACCGGCTTGCTCAGATAGTCCACGCGCTAGGAACTCCAGCGTGTCCATGAACTGCGTCCGATGCGTTCCCGACGCACTACTTTCGTCATCGATGTCGTAAGGCTTGTACGGAGTTGCCGACAGCAGCAGGACACGAGCGGCGTCGTAGTCGAACATCTCGCGTGCCAGTTCGCTGACTGGCGAATCTTCCTCCAACAGTTCGGTGAACCGCTGGAACTCATCGAGGATCACCAAGTCTGGTTCCAGAGCCTCCACGCCTGCGCGCGCCAAGAGTCGCCGCAGCCGGATCACAACTTGCGCAGCCGCTTTCGAACCTCCGGGCACCGAGGGCTTGCCCTGTGTGTCATCGAGGAGCTGGGTGAACTCGTCGAGCGCAGAGAGTTCGTGCTCGTCGTCGAGGGTGCGGAGCAGTTCGACGAACTTCTTGACGATGACCGGGTCCAGCAGTGGGCCGCCGTCGCTTTCCGCCTGGGCTCGAAGGTCGTTCTCGAGCTGCTGGACTCGGTGTTTGAATGACTGCCAAGTAGTGACCGTGCCCTGCAGGATTCGGTAGCCAGCGGTGGCCCGAGCGCCACCAAGCGCGAGTTCATCGCGCAGGATGAGGTATAGCAGCGCTCGCTCTTTGGCTGTGCCTGTCCTCCATCCCTTCTCAGGAAAGGAGGTCCGAGGCGTCAGTGAGATGAGGTTGACGGGTTTCCCCACACCTGGAGTCGGCTTCGACAGTTGCCTAGTCGACGTAGCGAGCAAGGTGAGTCGAGTCGACATGCTCACCTGATTGCCAACGATGTTCAGCCGCTGCAAGTTCTGCCGCGCAATGTCAGCGTTCGAGCAGATATAGACGATGTCGATACGGTTGACCGTCGGATCGTCCTGAAGCTCCTCGACCGCTTTGGCCACCACTCCCCTCGCAACGATGCTCTTACCCAGACCCGTCTCGTCCGCAACAAGGTAGCGCTTTCCTGACTGTCGCCCGTAGAACACGTCGGCCACCTGGTCGACCGTTGCCCGCTGAAAGGGCTTCAGGGTGTCCAATACGCCCTCGGCGGAAAACTTCCGATCAGACACGGGTGACACTCCGCTCGGAGCCAGTCGCGGACTCGATCGCGGTCCAGAGATCGCGGAACCCCTCCGGCAAGACCCGGTGCGGGTCATCAGCCTTGATGATTGCGGTCACCACGCCCGCCAGTTGATCGAGTACCGTCGGCTTGGATACCGCCGCACGCATCAGTTGTTCGAACATTCCCTGCTCCAAGCTCTTCCACTGACCACCTGCGGTTCCGGCACCCGCTTCGCCGTCGTCGGTTTCCTCCCCGACTTCACCGAACGCCAGCAACAACGCCAAGAACTTTCGGAAGGCATCCGGACTGGTGATCTCGTGGGTGACGATGCGGTCGAGGCGGCCTTCGACGTCATTGAGCAGCGCAGCTTTGACAACGGTTCGGCTCCGACGATCACCGGAGTCGCGGGCGGAAATCACAAAGAAGGCTGTGACGTCGGTCAGCGGCACCTTTTCGTACGTCACTTCGACTGGGAACCCTGGCGTCAAGGTCTTCGACGTCGACGGATCGGTCAGCAGCTCGATCTTCATCGTGACAGCGGAGTCGTACGTCGGGACTATGAGCTCGCTTCTCACCTGCATTCCGATGCGGTCCCCGTTTTGCGTGACTCGAGCGGTCAAGGGAACTGCGGCTACCGCTCGCACGTAGGAGTCCAGTGCGTGCTGAGGATCGTCTTCCGTCACGTCGGCGGGTTGTATCTCTGTCTTCTCCAGAAGAGAGCCGAGACCGTCGTTACCGAGTAGTTTCTCGACGCCGAAGATCGTAGAACTGCCAACTAGTTCGACGAGGACCTCGACGTTGAGGTCAAAAGCGGGACCTGTCGCGTTGGTCGAACCTATGAACAGGTGCGCGAGCTTCGCCCGCTCCAGGGCGAAGAGCTTGGCATGGAGCCCATTGAACAGTGCTGCGTCGGAGCCAGTTTCGTCGTCGGCAGGCAAGCCTGCCGTCGGCGAGAGCACATAGGCGTCGTCGACCCAGTCGGCGATTTCCTGACTCAGCCCGTCAAGTGCGTCTTGACGAGATACGACGGTCAGTGGCCCTCTGGCGTATTCGGCGAAGCGCTCAACGCCCTCGTCCTGGAGGAACGGCGAGATCACAAGGTGTCGATAGCCCGAGAAATCGGGTCTGGCGTTGGGCCGTCCGGGCACGCCGAATACATGGAAGATGAGGTCTTGTACGCCGATAGGATTCGTCCACTCGGCATAACGAAGCAGTTCGGCGAACTCAAACAGTCGTTCGCGCCGTTGCACACTCAGCGGTGTCGTCGGTGCGTCTGCGAGATGACGTAGGAGGTCGACGACAGGCTTGTTCCGCGCAGACGGACTGGTGGTGATCTCGCCGTCGAGCGTGACCACGATGTCCCACGACCGGTCTCGAGTGAGGTTGCGGGTCAGGACAATCAATTTGACGAGCGTGTAGCCCTCCGGATCGGAGTACCTCGCCAGCCATAGTTTGGGATGGAACAGACCACGGGTAGGAGTGATTCCGTGAATGGCTGGTTCGAGGAGGGAGAACAGCCGCGATCTGTGCCGTGGGACGACAAGTTGGCCATTCTGATGAAAGATGTCGATCGCGGCGATAGTCGACTGAACGGCAGCGATCGTCTCGACAGGATCGGCCGACTCGGCCCGGGCACTACCTGCGAGCGCCAGACACGGTAGCAGCGCACTCTCGAGATCCAATGTGAATGTAGTTGTGGCGAGTTGAACAAACTCGTATCCCGGAAGCGGCGTGAGTTCACGCAGCAACGTGGTCCGTGT
Source organism: Gordonia otitidis NBRC 100426 (assembly GCF_000248075.1). Taxonomy (GTDB): domain Bacteria; phylum Actinomycetota; class Actinomycetes; order Mycobacteriales; family Mycobacteriaceae; genus Gordonia; species Gordonia otitidis. Next base: position 10,202 of record NZ_BAFB01000106.1, read on the forward strand.
GTCAGGCGTTAGCACTAGCGAGCCCCTCTCGGACGTCAACGAGGGTGCGTTGCACGTTTCCCCACCGATAGTTCAGGCGGCCAGCGCCCGAAGCACCGCGCCAATTCTTGATGAGTCGATCGTTGTTGAGCCGAGACGACTCTCCTTTGTTCTTGCGTTCCCTCTCGGTGATCATGGTCCGAATCTCACTACTGGATGCCAGGTCGTGGGCATCTTGCGCACGGACCCGAGCGATCCAATCGTCGACGAAGAGCTTGGTCGCGGGGCCGACAGGGTTGCCCTCGCGCCCCCGCAGCACAGTGGCCCAGAAGTCGGTCAGGTCCCATCCGCTCAGTGCTTCCCGATTGAGTTCGAGTTCGTCAGCCCACTCAGCCAGCGCGTCTCGATACGAATCGACGTACGACTCGCCGCCAGCAGCGAGCTGGTCATACCGCTCGGCGACGATCAGGTTGTAGATAAGAGCGGCCCCGTTGATGGTCAACGAAAACAGCCGTGCGTGTTCGACGACGCTCCTGATGTCGTCCGACGCGCGAGCCACCGCCGAGTGCGTCCACGGGAGTGCGGCATCCGCAGGATCTTCGTCGAGGCCGTCTGCAAACAGATGCGCGAGATAGCTCCCTGGACAGGTCATCAAGATCCGCTCGCGGAACCATTGGGCTTCGTCTTCGGTCATGTCCAGCCCGCTGTCGAGGCTGCCGGGGAAGCCCGGCGGCGGACTCACGGGTACGTCCCACGTGTAGGACTTGGGGTCGCACAGGATGCCGTAGCGCTGAAGAGCTGACCAATAGATCTGCGACGGAAGGACGCGGACCGCTTTGCCCGCTACCTTGCCGATCATTCCGTCGACCGCGGGAGGTGTGCGCAAGACCTCGATGAGCTTGCGCTCTTCGAGGCGCGCCTTCGACACCAGCTCGGTGCCAGTGGACTTCTTGGCAGCGCGTTGGAAGATCCACGGGATGATCGCGAAGTAGCGCGGGCGGGTGTGCAGTGTCGAGGTGCCGGGAAACATCAGGTCGCCCAACCCATCGCGGACCTGGCCGATGCCCAAGTCGTCGAGCGTGCTCACGTCACTGAACAACCTCACTATCTCGCGCATCCGCCGCTCGTCGCTGGCCGACGTGTCCAGCCAGGAGATGCTCGACATGGTGCTCCTCCCTACAGCTTCTTGCCTAGATCGAAGAGCGCGTACTCGAGAACCTCTGGGCTACCGAGCTCAATCGCCGCCTCCTCCGCGATGTGCAGATAGCGAAGATAGTCCTCCAGTCGAACTAGACCTTTCGACGGCATCTCGGGGTCAACCAATTCGTGGAGCCCGCGGCGAACGAAGGCGTCGAGGATCAGCGGTCTGGGCCGGTCGTTCGTCGCGTAGCCAGCGAAGTACAGGAGCTTGGTCCCGAAGGCCATCCCGAACCCCTTGATCCGATCCGTACGCAAAAGAGCCTTCCAACCTTGTTCGGCTCCGCCGTCGCGCGTTGCGTTTACGATAGCCGCGAGTTTGTCCGCAGCATCAGGTTGAGAGAGCACCCTTGACACTCGCGTTGGCCCGTAACCGACGGTCCCATAGCCCCACGCCATGGACAGCAAGAAGAGTTCTGTGGGATCGCCTCCCGCCCGCTCACGGATGTAGCCGCGCTTGATTCCCCCGTACGTCTCTACATGTTTTGATAGCTCGTCGAAGGCTCTTTCACAGCCGACGAAACTGCGCCGCCAAGCGTCCGGCTTCCATGGCACGGTCTGCCCTTCTACGTCGGCGCTCGTGTACGCCATCACGGCTTCGGGCAGTCGCACCATCGTTGCCTCCTTGCACAGGTGAGTCATCACCTCAGTCGTCCAAACAGGCTCGACTGTTACGTGCGGGAACCGCCCAGATTGAGCCGGATTGGCCTCCTGTCCTTCGATCGGACGATACCAACCAACTTGTCCGACTCGTCCGATACATTCAATTCGACATCGCGCGTATGCACTATTCGAGGGGAATGCCATGACCGGCCCGCACCTGCGCCAGTGCTTCTTGAACGCTGGTCAATCTCGATACGCAGCTACCGGACGTGCCCGGGGGACTATCACACGCCCCGGCGTCAGATCTCATACAAGCCTTGGTGGCGCGCTAGTGGCACCTACCGTGCGCGCAGCCAAGGAATCTAGCCCAATGCGCTTGAACACGATCCTTTGCCACGGACGCGACAATTTGGAGGTAGTCCTTGCCTGGAGAACTTAAGTACACGAAGTCGGCCGGCGACACTTTCAGCGCGACTCTTCGATCACCCCTCGGCTACAAGCTAATTGTCACTGGCACTCTAGACGTAGTCGAGCCTGAGTTTGACGGACATGACCCGATGTTGGGCAATCCCGCTTTAGTTCACAACGCTTGGGCTTATGCGAAACACAGGACGCTTGCCGATGCCGCTGAAGACGACAAAGAGAAGAAGAGCCACTTGGCGCAAGCTAAGACCCATGAACAGGCCGCCACCGGAATCGCTGAGCTTGCCGAATCCATCGGCCCAGTGGTTCGTCGCGCGTGGTGTTCTGGTTGCCTTTCAATGTCTGATCAGCGAAAAGTCGAGCGTGAAGGACTCGGGATCCCTATCTGCTTGTGTACAGCATGCGGATCTCCCACTCTCAAATGTGCGTCGCCTACATGCGAGAATATGGCCGTCCGGAAGCTCGGGGCAATCCGCGTGCCGCAGTTCTGCGCCGAACACCGGCATGAAATACCGAGTTTTTCGCGAGCTAATGAGAAAGTGCAGCGGCTCGAAGACTATCCCGAGCTCCTTGAATTTGAAGCTGCGAACCTTGCCCGTGTATCGCGGATTACTCTAGCAAGCACTGCCGCCGCAGGTGCGGTAGCGACGGGTGGAATACTGGCTGCTCCTGCCCTTGGGGGAATAGTTGGCAGCTTAGCGGGATACACCGGTGCAGCCGCATCGAGTTACGGATTGGCTTTCCTCGGTGGCGGAGCTGTTGCTGCTGGCGGCTTCGGAATGGCGGGTGGAACATATGTCGTGGCAGCTATGGGAGCAGCACTCGGGGGCGCGCTAGGAACCAGCGTTACTAACGCCTACGTCGGCGAAGACAAGTCTTTTCGGATCGAGAAATTCATTGATGGCCCTGGTACACCGGTCATCGTTGCTCGTGGCTTCTCGACCGAAAAGGACCGTAACTGGGCCGCCGCGATGGATGCAGTCGAAAACCGCTATCCAGACTCCCCCATCTATCGACTACATTGGGGGAGCAGGGAACTGAACGCCCTCGGCATCCTCCTCATCAAGAACCTCGGCGTCAAACAGGTCATGGGAGTCGCAATGGGGCTGGCCGCTCGGGCTAGCAAAACGGCAAAGCTCGGCCCGCTGGCGCCAGTTATCCTAACGTCAGACCTTATGAAGAATCCTTGGCATACAGCCAAAGTTCGCGCCGATCGAACAGGTGTCGCACTCGCTGGAATTCTTGCTCATACCGAGTTGGAAAACGTGATCCTGGTCGGTCACAGCCTCGGTGGCAGAGCGATGATCACTGCTGCCGAGACTCTCGCCACAAGCAAGGACGGTCCGTCAATCGAACAGGTTCACATCCTGGGTGCTGCCGAGGGCCAGAAGAGCGACTGGCGCCTTCTCAACGAGTCCGTGTCGGATAAGGTGCATAACTACTACTCAACCAAAGACGGCGTGCTCAAATATCTATACACGACGGCCCAAGCTGGAAGCACCGCTGTTGGATTGAAGGGTTTTCGGACCTCTTACCCGAATATCGCGGATCACGACGTAAGCGATGAAGTTGGTGGGCACTCGGAGTACTTTTCCAAAGTTAAACTGCGGTAGTTCTGACGCTCGAAGTTCGCGCGGTCGAATCGCTACGCTCACCCAACGTCACGGACAATTTTCGCCCCGGCAGTCCTGTCGACGCGTATTGCATACCTTCACTTATGCAAGCAACCGAAGGTAGGCGGCGGCCATGCCGTCAGACGATCTCACTCGCAGAGTTAAGCATCTGCGAGAAACGCAACGCATCGGGACGACGCCGTGCTCGCGATCTTCGGCGCGCCGACCAACCTCGAGGAGCTCCCAGGCTCCAAATGAAATCGAATGTGGCAGGCCGTCGAGGTGACTGGCGCGCTCGATGCCTTCGCCGACCGGGCTGTGCGCCGTCGGCGATAGGCCGTCAACCCACCGCATGGCTCGCTCGACCAACAGACTTCTCGAAGAGATCTCCCCCACCGCTCCACACGCCTGTCCGATTCTGCATAATCGACACCGTGATCGGAGTCACTCCGCGACCCTGACCCCCAGGACCACCACACCGAGCCACGCAAGCCTCAGGAGCACCCATGCAGAGCACCATGCAAGACGCACCGCTGCAGATCGCGCAGATCCTGCGCCACGGCAGCACGGTCCACGGCGACGCCGAGGTCGTGACCTGGACGGGAGACGGCTCGCGGCGTCGAAGCTACGCCGACGTCGGACGACGCTGCGCACAGTTGGCACACGCCCTGCGCGGGCTCGGCATCGACGGCGACCAGCGCGTTGCGACCTTCATGTGGAACAACGCCGAACACCTCGAGGCCTACCTGGCCGTGCCGTCGATGGGCGCGGTCCTGCACACCCTCAACATCCGACTCTTCCCCGAGCAACTGATCCACGTGGCCAACCACGCCGAGGACCAGGTCATCATCGTCGACGCGTCGCTGCTGCCCCTGCTCAACCCACAGCTTCCGCAGCTCAACACCGTCAAGCACATCATCGTCACCGGCGACTCGACCGACGGCGTCGACGCTCCCGACGGCGTGCAGGTGCACTCGTACGAAGCGGTGATCGCCGAGCAGCCCGTCGAGTTCGACTGGCCCGAGGTCGACGAGCGTTCCGCCGCTGCGATGTGTTACACGTCGGGCACCACCGGTGACCCG